>SMVS01000091.1 GCA_004357435.1 Nitrospina sp.
GAGCTCACGAACTTCCTCCGCTATGAAATTAAAAAAATTGACCACCGCTTCGGGCGTTCCATTGAATTTCTTTCTAAGTTCCGGGTCCTGCGTCGCGATGCCGACCGAACATGTGTTGAGATGGCATTTGCGCATCAGGATGCAACCCAAAGCCACTAACGGTGCGGTGGAAAATCCAAACTCATCGGCGCCCAGCAGAGCCCCCATCACGACATCACGGCCCGATTTTAATTGCCCGTCGACCTGAACTCGAATGCGGCCGCGTAGATCGTTCAATACCAGGACTTGCTGAGTTTCAGACAAACCCAATTCCCAGGGCAGACCGGCATGTTTGATGGAAGTTTGCGGTGAGGCCCCAGTGCCGCCATCGTGACCGGATATGAGCACGCCTTCGGCACGAGCCTTGGACACCCCGGCGGCAATCGTTCCCACCCCAGCTTCGGCCACCAACTTGACGCTGACCTCGGCATTGGGATTGGAGTTATGCAAATCAAAAATCAACTGCTGAAGATCTTCGATGGAATAAATATCATGATGCGGCGGCGGCGAGATCAATCCCACACCCGGAGTGGAATGACGAATTTTGGCGATGTATTCGCTGACCTTGTGGCCGGGCAATTGGCCGCCCTCCCCCGGTTTCGCGCCTTGGGCGATTTTGATCTGCAACTCATCGGCATTCGTCAAGTAATAACTGCTCACACCAAACCGGCCCGAAGCCACCTGCTTGATCTTACTGCGCCGGGAATCGCCGTTGGGATCGGGAGTGTAACGCACAGAGTCTTCTCCGCCTTCCCCCGTGT
The DNA here is from genome assembly GCA_004357435.1 of Nitrospina sp. Classification (GTDB taxonomy): domain Bacteria; phylum Nitrospinota; class Nitrospinia; order Nitrospinales; family Nitrospinaceae; genus SMVS01. Next base: position 801 of record SMVS01000091.1, read on the forward strand.
TGCTCTTGCCTCCCAGGCGGTTCATCGCGATCGCCAGCGTTTCGTGCGCTTCACGCGATATTGACCCGATCGACATGGCTCCGGTGCAAAACCGCTTGGTGATCGCCGAGATCGGCTCCACTTCCTCCAGCGGAATTGGATTGAACTTTTTAAACTTGAACAGACCGCGCAGGGTGCAATCCCGTGTATTTTGTTCGTCGCTGATCTTGGAAAACTTTTTAAATAATTGATAATCATTGGAACGGGTCGCGTGCTGGAGCATGCCGATCATGGTCGGGTCCAGCATATGTTTTTCTTCTCCACGCCGCCAATAATATTGCCCACCCGGATCCAGCATGGGACGAATGACCTTGCCCCGTTCATAAGCGTTGCGATGCCGGGCCTGAACTTCCTGGGCCAGTATTTCCAGACCGACGCCGCTGATGCGCGACGGGGTGCCGGTGAAAAAGCGGGAGATCACTGATTCGTTGAGGCCCACTGCTTCAAAAATCTGGGCGCCCCGGTAACTCTGGATGGTGGATATTCCCATCTTGGCAATAATCTTGAACAAGCCTTTTCGTGTGGAACTGATAAAATTTTCTATCCCCCGGTCCAAATCAATGTCTTCTACATAGATTTTCTCACGGATGATGGATGCCACCGTTTCGTAGGCCAGATAGGGATAAATAGCACCGGCCCCATAACCAATGAGGAGAGCAAAATGCATCATTTCACGAGCTTCGCCGGTTTCAACCACCAGTCCAACTTGGGTGCGGGTACGCTCGCGCAACAGGTGGTGGTGCACCGCCCCAACCGCCAACAGACTGGGGACCGAAGCATGGCTTTCATCAACGCCCCGGTCGGACAAAATCAAAATGGTGAAGCCTTCCGTAATCGCCTCAGAAACGTCAGCACACAGGTTCTCCAAAACCCCGTTCATTCCGGCCTCACCCTCGGCAACCGGGAACAACAGTGAGAATGTTTTGGTTTTGATGTCTTCCTGGTCCAGTGCCTTGATTTTTTCAAAATCGTCCGGGGTGAGCAGGGGATGCTTGATTTTCAACTTGCGGCAATGTTCGGGAGATTCCGCCAACAGGTTGCGCTCCTTGCCCAAAGTCACTTCCATGGACATCACTAATTCTTCGCGGATCGAGTCAATGGCCGGGTTGGTGACCTGCGCAAACAACTGTTTGAAATAATTAAACAACATTTGCGGTTTTTCCGAACGAACCGCCAGCGCCGCGTCATTGCCCATCGAACCGGTGGCCTCCATTCCGGTGCCGATCATGGGAGCCATGATGAGTTTAAGATCCTCGGTGGTGTAACCGAAAGCTATCTGCTGAGTCAACAAATCCGCAATAGGCGCTTCGGTTTTGTTCTCTGGCACGGGCAAATTTTCCAGGTTCACCTGGCATTCACGCAACCACTCCTTGTAAGGATTTTGTGCGGCCAATTGCGATTTGATTTCCCGGTCCGAAATTATTCGGCCTTCCTTGAGATCCACAAAAAACATCTTGCCCGGTTGCAGGCGGCCTTTTTTGGCAATGTTCGCTTCGTCGATCGGCAACACGCCCACTTCGGAGGCCATGATCACATAATCGTCCTTGGTGACAATATAACGCGAAGGCCGAAGCCCATTGCGGTCCAGCACAGCGCCAATCACATCGCCGTCCGTGAAGGTGATCGAGGCCGGTCCATCCCAGGGTTCCATTAAGGACGCGTGAAACTCAAAGAAACTGCGCTTGTCGTCATCCATGGTTTCATGGCCGCTCCAGGGTTCCGGAATCATCATCATCACGGCATGCGGCAAAGAGCGTCCGGATTGCACCAGAAACTCCAGCGCCTGATCGAAATCCGCCGAATCACTGCCTCCCGGCGGTATCACAGGAACCACCTTTGCCACATCGTCAAACAAATCGGTTTCGAACATGGACTCCCGCGCTTCCATCCAGTTTTTGTTGCCGCGGATGGTGTTGATTTCACCATTGTGAGCGATCATGCGCATCGGCTGGGCACGCCCCCACGAAGGAAAAGTATTGGTGCTGTAACGGGAATGCACCAGGGCCAAACCGGTTTTCAAGAGAGGATCGGAAAGGTCCAGAAAATACCGTCCGACTTGAGGGGCCATGAGTTGCCCCTTGTAGATAAAAGTTTTGCAGGAAAGACTGCAAATATAATACGACTCATACAACTCGGCCAGACCGGAGGCCCGGATGGCCTGGCCCGCCTGTTTGCGGACTACATACAGCTTACGTTCGAAAACTTCCCGATCTTCAATGTTTCCCGCCCCAATAAAAATCTGACGCATATCGGGCTCAACCTGGGCGGCCACCACCCCGATCTGCGTGTTATCGACCGGGACTTTCCGCCAGCCCAGCATCTCCAACCCTTCCCGAATGGTGACCTCTTCAAAAATCTTCATCAGCTTTTCGGCGCGGTCATCTTTGGGAAAAAATACCAGACCGGTGCCATAGCGCCCCGCTTCCGGAAGCTCAATCTTTAGCTTGGCACACTCGGACTTGAAAAATTCATGGGGAATTTGAATCAGGATTCCGGCACCATCGCCGGTCAATGGGTCAGAACCGCAAGCCCCGCGATGCTCCAGCCGGTTCAATAAATCCAGCCCCTGGCGCACGATCTCGTGGGACTTATGACCTTTCATGTGGGCAATGAACCCCACACCGCAATTATCTTTTTCAAACGCCGGATCATAAAGACCCTGCTTTTTTGGTAGTTTTTGAATATTCATAGAAATGGACTTTAACCTTAATAAATCAAATAGTTTTTAGTGAAGTGACACACCGCCCCTCCCTAAGGTATATATAAACAGAGCAATTAGGATGCCAAACATAACTTATTGATTTTATTTGACTTATATAATAAAAATAAAAAAAATGTAAATATACAACTTATAATTGAGTTGATTTACTACATAGTTATATATTTTTGACTCATGTCTACCGGAATTGCCAGCGTAAATTTTAAAACAAGCGCCCCGCCAACAGGGATCATTTCCCCCTCCCAGAGGCCATGCATTTTTCGGGTTAAAGGAATCTTTAAGCATACTATGCTGTGTTCCTCTATCAAGAAAAATCGATGGCCCCGGACAAATCTCTGCCCGCATTGGAATCCCCGGGAATCTCCTGTTTTTGAGCAAGGTCTTATAATTCAATGTATTTTTTACTCCATCTTAAATTATTAATGATATTCTGGGAACGTTTAAGAATGCAGGAAGCACCAACTACCTGTTGAAAATTGATGGTTCGAAGATTGCCATCACTATTCCGGCCACCCGTTACAGATCGCGCACCCACGGGTTTTATTTTCGCAACAAACGAATAGGGAGAGCATGAATGATCGTCGGCGAAGTCATGTCCAAGAAAATTTATACGGTAAAGAAAACGGACTCATTAAAAAAAGCCCAGGAGCTGATGGTGGAGAATTCCATTCGGCATTTACCTGTGGTGAGCGGCTCCGATCTTTTGGGAATAATCACGGAAAGTGACATTCGCGCCGCATTCATCCACCAGGGCAAAAAGTCCCGGTCCAAAACTGCGGCGCTGATGAATCCGTCTAAAATAAAAGTTGCGGAGTTTATGACTGAGAATCCTTTGGTCGTGGTGCCGGAAACGCATATCGAGGATGCGGCTCTGATGATATACAGAAATAAATTCGGCGCCCTCCCGGTCATAAAACGCAACCGCCTGGTGGGCATCATTTCTATCATCGACATTCTGGGTATATTCATCAATATGATGGGCATTTTGCATTCGAGCTCTAGAATTGATGTGATGATGGACAAGAACCCCAAAAAGTTTGACAAGGTTTCAAGCATCATCAACAAGGAAAACTTGAACATCATCAGTGTCGGCATGACGCCTTATGAAAAAGATCCGCGCAAGCAGGTTTATTTTTTCCGATTGGATTTGTGCGACACGGCCAAGGTGGTCAGCAAAATTGAAAAGGCGGGATTCAAAGTGATCAGCGCTATCAACTGATTCGTGACGGCTTTTCTAAAGATGAAACCTATGCGACGATAAAATCCGAGGATAGTAACTCCAAATAATAATAGAAAGGACAATCGCAAGATCATGCAACCGGAAAAACTCATTATATTCGACACGACATTAAGGGATGGAGAACAATGCCCTGGCGCCAGCCTGAACAATAAAGAAAAACTGGAAATCGCCCGGCAATTGGCTCTGTTGAAAGTGGATGTGATCGAAGCGGGATTTCCCATTGCCTCTCCCGGTGACTTTCAATCGGTCCAGCAGATTGCCAAAGAAATCAGGGGTTCGTCTATCGCCGGTCTCGCCCGCGCGCTCGAAAAAGATATTTCGGCGGTGGCCCAAGCGTTGGAAAAAGCCGAATCGCCCCGGATTCATATTTTCCTGTCCACGTCCAAACTGCACCGCGACCACAAACTGCAAAAGGGCAAAGAAGAGGTCATCCAAATGGCCGTGGATGCGGTGAAGTTCGGCAAAAAATTCTGCGACGACATCGAGTTTTCTCCGGAGGACGCCTCCCGGACCGAGCCGGATTTTTTAACGGAAGTGGTGACCGCCGTAATCGATGCGGGCGCCACCACGGTAAACATTCCCGACACGGTCGGCTACTCGGTGCCGGAGCAATTCGCGGAATTGATCCGTTCTTTAAAGGAAACCGTACCCAATATCGAAAAGGCCGTGATCAGCGTGCACTGCCACAACGATCTGGGCATGGCGGTGGCGAACTCCCTGGCGGCCATCAAGGCCGGCGCTCGGCAGGTGGAGTGCACCATCAACGGCATCGGCGAGCGGGCGGGCAACGCCGCCCTGGAGGAAATTGTCATGGCCCTCAAAACCCGCAATGACTTTTTCGGTGTTCAATCTGGAATCGACACGCCAAATATCATGGCTTGCAGTCGGCTGGTGAGCAGTCTGACCGGATTTTTTGTGCAAAGGAATAAAGCCATTGTCGGGAAGAACGCCTTCGCCCATGAATCCGGCGTGCATCAGGACGGGTTTCTCAAAAAGAAAGACACTTACGAAATCATGGATCCCACCGACATCGGCCTGGAAATGTCCGAACTGGTGATGGGCAAACATTCCGGGCGCAACGCCTTGTCGACCAAAATCAAGGCTTGGGGATTTGATTTGACTCAGGAGGAGCTGGACGAAGTGTTCGCAAACTTTAAAATCCTGGCCGATGATAAAAAAGAAGTGTTCGATGAGGACATCATGGCGTTGGTTCAGAAACAAAAATTTTCTGACGAGAGTCTGAATACCTATTCCCTGATAAAAATTCAGGGTTCCTTTGAAAGCGGGGTCGTGCCCGAGACCACGGTTCTGCTCAAAAGCCGTGACGGGCAGGAACACAGTGCCACCGCCAAGGGCGACGGACCCGTCGATTCCATTTACAACGCTATCGACCACATCACCGGAATGGCCTGCAAACTGATCGACTACCAGGTGATGTCCAAAACCCGCGGTAAGGACGCCCAAGGCGAAGTGACGGTGCGGGTACGCCACGAGAACCGGGAGGTTTTGGGCAAGAGCACGGGAGTCAACACCATCGAAACCAGCGCGCATGCCTATGTGAATGCGGTCAACAAGTTGCTTGTCAAACCCAAGGCCGGCCCGGTAGGCGGCGGAGATATTCAAGGCCCTTGAACGGAGTACCTCCGCAGGTGACGGGTCAAACTTCGTTCCACGCTCAACAATTATTAGGCACGAAACAGTTTATTTGCTCCGGGCCATGCCCGGTTGCCTCCCCTGCTAAGGGGGGAGCTGGCGCTCAACAATGGTGAAGCATAGTTCTCAGAGTTCAACCTTTTGGGTCCAGCGGCGCGCTGGCCCCCGCCAGGGGGCACCCTGCAATGACATCCAAAAAAAAAGACGACCTGTTCAGCCGTTCCGGCACGCCGGATAAATTCGAGTTCAACGCCGCGGTGGCCAACGTTTTTGATGACATGCTAAAGCGGAGCATTCCTTTTTACCAGGAATGTCAAACCATGGTGGTGGCACTGGCCGTTGAGTTCTACCGGGATGATACCTTCCTATACGACCTGGGCTGTTCCACTGGCACACTGCTCAAACAGTTGGCGCAAACACTTCCGACAAATATTCAGTTGGTGGGGCTGGACAATTCCCGGCCGATGCTGGACCAAGCCCGGCGCAAACTTAAAGGCCAGATGCATCGTTGCCAACTGGTGGAGCAGGACCTGCTGGGGAGAATGAACCTGGAGAACGCCAGCGTCATCATCATGAATTATACCCTGCAATTCGCGCGCCCTGAAAAACGTGCCGCCCTGCTCCGCAAAATATTCAAATCCCTGCGTCCCGGTGGTGCGTTCATATTGGTCGAAAAGGTCTTGGGTGAAAGCAAGGGTTTGAATGAGGTCTTCATGCGGCAATATCACGACCTGAAGCGTGAGCGCGGCTACTCCCGACTGGAAATTTCCAGAAAAAGAGAAGCCCTGGAAAACGTGCTGGTCCCTTTCAAGCCCAGCAAAAATATCAAACTTTTGCATACCGCGGGTTTTAAAAACGTGGACATTTTTTTCAAATGGTTCAACTTCGCCGGATATTTAGCAGTAAAACCGGGTGGTAAATCCAAAGTATGAACCGTCGGAGGCGTTGCTATGGGTAAGAATCTATTGTATGCTTCTCTTTTCTTAAAGGAACCAACATGCCGCATTACGATCACTCTTGCAAAAAATGCAGACATGACTTTGTCGTGGAAATGAAGATATCCGAAGTGGGCAACAAGACAGTAAAATGTCCCAAATGCAAGAAGTCCAAGGGTGTGGAACGGAACGTCACCAACCAGTCGTTCACCAGTGAAAGCATCAACCGTTATACTTGGGACAAATAAGGTTTTTGCTGGTTGCCGCAATATCAAATAAAATTAAATCGGGATGTAGCGCAGCCTGGTAGCGCACCTCGTTCGGGACGAGGGGGTCGGAAGTTCAAATCTTCTCATCCCGACCAGTCTTATAAGGACTTATAGGTTTCACAATCCCTCCCAATGGCCTGTGGGTAGCACAGTGGGTAGCAATTTAGCCCTCCCTCCCAACCCCCCTTCCGGGAATCGCCGATTCCTGGGCTTCTCAGGCGGTCGCTTCATGTAAAATAATTCCATGATTCTGCGGTTCCTCATTATCTTGATGTTCACCTTCTCATTCCCGGCCTATGTTCTGGCCTATGAGTTTGAGGGAATCCCGATTCGGCCAAACCTCTTATGAGCTATTCTTCAAAAAGAAAACTTTACTAACTGTTGCACTTGCGAGTTGAATTCAAGTCTTATTACAAAAACAAAAACTGGGAATAGGAAACTATCATGGAATTTTCAGATATCGTTCAGCAACGGCGCAGCATTAAATCTTATGACGCCGAAAAATCCATCAGTGATGCAGAGCTCAAAGAACTTTTTAAAGAGGTTACCTTAAGCCCCAGTTCTTTCAATCTCCAGCACTGGACTTTTATTGCCGTCAAGGATTCTGGGCAGAAAAAATTGCTGAAAGAAGCGGCATGGGGTCAGCAACAAGTGGAAGATTGTTCCGTGGCAATATTGGTATGCGGCAAGCTGAATGCCTATAAAGACGCTCCAATAATATATAAAAATACTCCC
>SMVS01000092.1 GCA_004357435.1 Nitrospina sp.
AATGTCCCGGCAACGCTTGTCGCCACCGGTGCGTGAAGGTGCCTTTGAAGCTTGCTCGCATTGTAGCGGCACCGGCTATGTGAAAACCGTTAGCCATATGGCTTTGTATGTATTGCGAAAAATTCAGGAGCATGTGAGCGTAGGCAACGTCAAGGTATTGAGTGTGAAAATTTCATCTTCTGTGGCCGATTATCTCTTGAGCCACAAATTAAAATTTCTTAACGATTTTGAGGAAAAACATGGGTTCACCATAAAATTTTCTAACACAGGAGCTCTGGCGCAGGATGAATTTAGCTTCGCCGTTCTAGACTGGAAAAAGGAAGAAGATACCACTCGTGAGGTTGGCCGGGATTCCGCGGGACAGAAAGCAGAACCGCGCAGAAGAGAAAGAAATGACAAGCGTGGTCGCGGACGGGGGCGGCGTCCCTCGGGGCAGAGAAGCCCCTCTCCCATGGGAGCCACTGCGGCTCCGAACGATGGCAATGAGGGTGAATCCACCAGTGCCGCCAGGGAAGTGATCGCGAGTGAAGCCAAGGAAGAAATAACGAGTGAAACCAGAGTTGAAGGTGAGACAACTGAAGCTCCCAAAGAAGAGGCCAATGGCAATCGATCCCGGGGACGGCGTCCTTCCTCTTCCCGAAAACGCGATCCAAGGCGAGCCAGTTCCTCGCGCAGGTGGCCCCGAAGGTCTTCCCGCCCTACCGGTGAAACGGCACCGGATGCTGTCAAGAAAGACTCGGGGGAAGCCGCGGGCGCATCCAATGAACCGATGGAGCCGTTGAACACAGGCAATGAATCTTCACCATCACCGGCAACCGTGGTTGATAAAAAGATGGCTCCGCCAGTCAAACGGGATTCAGAAGAAGAGGTGGAAGACCGGCAACCCCAGGAAAATGTTTCCCGTCTCCATGAAACCGTGACCCAAACCCCTAAGCCGGTTTTCAGGGGGTACCCGAAGGATGATGAGTATCTGGATACGGACGATAGATGACCGGAGATATCTGGTTTAAATTTTGAGGGTCAGGAACTTTTGGCGCAACGGAAGCCGGTGTCCCATGAACGGTGAGTGGGCGGCCCAAAGTTTCGGAAGGAGAGCTTGGCAAATTCCTCTAGAAATCCATGTTCTCTTTTGTTGATGGCGCCACCACGGATCACTCGGTACTTTTCGCCATAATTTTTATCCTGATAGGTTGAGTCGGGGTAGGGCTGATACCAACTTGCGGTCCATTCGGAAACGTTGCCATTCATATCGTAATTGCCGAATACGCTTTGATCGGTTTCTTTTTGCCCCCCCGGAAGTACCGTTTTTCCAAAATTAGCATTTTCTCTTTGGAATTCGTTTCCCCATGTATAAATTTGCCCCGCCCGGCCGCGCGCGGATTTTTCCCACTCGAATTCGGTGGGCAAGCGCTTGCCAAGCCAAAGGCAATAAGCGTCTGCCTCATACCAGGAGACCCCCCGGACCGGCTGATGACCTTGCCCTTCTACATAGTTGGCGTGAGATTTAAATTTTAAAAAGTCGGCATAAGTCACTTCGTAGATATCCATATAAAAAGCCTCAGCCAATGCCTTGTGCATGGGTTGTGCATTTTCACTGGAGGTTCTTTCCGAGAGAAATTCGGGAATGTGCCCGGAAGTCTTCAAACCCACTTTAAATTCGCCGGCAGGGATCAGGACCATGTCCGGTTTGAGAACGTTACAGGACATCAGCAGGAAAATTAGTAATATGAAGAGGAATAATCGCTTCAATGGATGATTTGAGCAGTTTGTTGAACGGCGGGGGGCGGGTGTGGGAAAACCTTGTCCCCTTCGGGAATATTGGCAAATTCAATGGTGTAACAGGCCGCCACCACGCGTGAGCACAGGGCTGTTTTGCATTCAGCTTCGCTCCGGCCGCAGTAATAATTTATGATTCTTAATTTTGTGTGCCCTTGGGCCGTGCGCAGAACGTAGACATTTCTTTTGGATTCAATATTGTGCGTTCGGGTGCGATAAATATACCAATCGATAATGGATTTGTTGACCACATTTCCCCATGATCGAGCGTCTTCAATGAATCCACTTTTGGGAAACTCTTCAACTTCATCGAATGGGACGGCACCCAGGTTGATGATTCCCACCGGCCCTTGCGGGTTGGTGGCGCCCCCGTTGGCCATGATTTTAGTCCTTTGAAAACCGAGGTCCCACTCCATCTGGTTCAGCAGATGCCGGTCATTTTCCAAATCTCCAACCTGGTGTGTTTCCCCAGTTGAAAAATCCACTAGAATCCAAGAGCTTCTGGATTTTGCATCCACGGAGATGAGAGAATTCAAAGTTTCAAATTTAGGCTGTTTCTTGGGGGGCAATGCCACACTCTCATAATCCTCGATATTGTTTGCCATCATGTTCATGGCCGTGTTGAAAAACAAGGTTCCAAGCAGGAGCATGCCAAATATTTTTAGAGTGGTATTCATAGAAACTATTTTATCAAATGGGAGCTGGAGATTGCAGGAAAAATGACCTAAAGTATGAAGAAGAAATATCTCAGAATGTTAGATCAAATTATTGATAAAATTATACTTTTTTCTTTATTCAGGGTTAGAGTATAATGACAAAAGGAGGCAAGAGGTACCGCCTGTGGGCCCTTTTAAAAAAATATGACTAAAGACCGGGGAATTGCGTATAAAAAAGCCATGATCGAGCAGTTTTTGAAAAAAGAGTTCGATCGATATTTTGGCCGCGGGGGAAGAATTTCTATCCGCAAGCGGCAACGCTTCATGGAGCGCGTGACCAGTAAAATCAGCAAAAAATTTGGTAAAGATGTCATGTGTCTGGTTGATTTCACTAAGCGGGGTTTTGTCACCTTGATTTCTCCGCCTCTCAGTGAATCCACCGACAAAGGTAAACTGACCCAGTCTTTCACCCATCCGCAGGTGGTTTATACGACGCATTGTGTGGATCGATTCAGTGAAAGGGCTCAAACGACTGATAACTGTATTGTCGCCTTGGATGTATGTTTGGACGAGGCGCTCCTGACCTATGGAATCCATCCAGAACATCTGGTTTGTTCGGTTGGAGTGTTTGCCTTTGATGTTGAGGCGGGCCGCTTGATCCTTAAAACATTCATTAGCTTTGAAATGCTGTCAGATGACCAAATTCAAAATTTTTATGGTGTCGATGTGCTGTCAGTTTTTTCCCAAGACATCATTTCAGAGAATGTCGCTGATAGCGATATCATCCTTTCGGATGAATTTCCTGCCTTGATGGACGGGCCAAAAAATCAACGAGGCGTTACCCCTTGAGGGTTATTGATTTTGGCTCCTTTAGCCATTACTTAAATCCAAAAAACAGTTAGTGGAGCATGATTCAGCTTTACAACGTTTTTAAATCATACCAAGGCAATCCAGCCCTGACGGACATTTCTTTCATTGTCAGGCGGGGGGGGTTCGTTTTTGTTGCGGGTCCAAGCGGTGCGGGAAAATCCACCTTGTTGAAAATTCTTTTTCGTTGGGAAAGTTACGACCGCGGGCAAGTGCTGGTCAACGGCATCAATGTGGGCAAACTCAAGCCCAACAAACTGCATCTCCTGCGGCGCCATATTGGGGTTGTGTTTCAAGATTATAAGTTGCTCGCTGGAAAAACCATTTTTGAAAACGTGGCATTTGCCCAGGAAATTGTTGGAACCAGTAAAAAGGCTATTCGCTTTCAAACCTGGGAAGCGCTCAAAAACGTCGGCCTGTCTCATAAAAAAGATGCCTACCCCCTTCAACTTTCTGGAGGAGAGCAACAACGGGTTGCCATCGCCCGCGCTCTGGTTAATTCTCCTGAAATCCTGCTTGCCGATGAACCTACGGGCAATCTGGATCCGGAAATATCCTTTGAAATCCTCAAGTTGTTTGAACAGGCAAATCGCAAGGGGATGACCGTGATCTTTGCCACCCACAATCAGGACATCCTCCATCGAGGAGATCACCCGACCGTTTCTCTTAAACGCGGAAAGGTGGTCGATTCCCGGGTCCTGTCGTGAATTTTTTGATGCGAGCGTTTCGATCCTCACTCGCTAATATCAAATCCAACAAACAAATTTGTGCGGCTTCCGTTGGCTCAATCACCATAGCTCTATCCATTATGGGGTTGTTTTTATTCATATTCATAAATCTCAATTCCCTGTTGTCGGCCTGGGATCAGCGCGTTCAGTTGGTGGTTTATTTGAATGATGGGATTTCCGCGGATGACCGCAAGCGTTTGGATCAGCTGATATCCAGGAAGATCGAGGTGGTGTCATTTGAGTTTATCTCCAGAAAACAGGCTTGGGCAAAATTTGAGTCGAGCTTTTCAAAAGAGTCGGACCTGCTGGAGAAACTTGATTTCAATCCCTTGCCAGCCTCCTACAACCTTAAGATCAGGAGTTCCACCGACCGGTTGGCTGAAATTCGCCAGCTTTCAGATATTCTGGTCAGTCAAGCCGGTGTCGAATCTGTTGAGTATGGTGAAAAATGGATTGGCCGCTTTGAAACCTTCATGATATTCATGAAAGTATTTTTGATGGCTCTGGCATCGCTGATAAGCCTTGGTGCGGTTTTAATTATTTCCAACACCATCAAGCTTTCAGTGTTTTCCAGAAAAGATGAAATCGAGTTGATGCTGCTGATTGGCGCCACCCCTGGTTCGATTAAAGCGCCCTATCTATTAGAAGGCATGTTTCAGGGTTTGTTGGGTGCGCTGGTTTCAATTTCGTTGGTCAAGCTGGTTCAAGTGTATCTAAAGTATCAGTTTCAAGGTTCTTTTGAAACATTGATTCGCGGCATGGAGTTTCAGTTCCTGTCGCAAACCTATATTGTGACTATTTTTATCACCAGTATTTTTATTGGTTTGATGGGGAGTTATATTTCTCTTCAACAGTTTTTAAATTCTTACTATAAAAAGTGATGCTTCCCAGATCGATGTCTCGTTTTTTTGTTGGCCTGCTTTGTCTTGCCGTGCTGGGGTTTTCGGTCCCGCCTGCTGGCGCTGAGGACATCCAATCGTTGCTGGACGATGAAAAGAAATCGCTGGAAAAACTCAAAAAGAGGATCGCCCGGCGGGATCGTGATTTATCCGCCATTAGTAAAAAAGAAACTCGTATTCTTAAAAAGCTGGAACATTTGGATGACCGTTTGAAGGTCAAAGAAAGAGAGTTGAAGATTTATCAGTGGAATTTGAAAATCAATCGTAAGCAGTTGGCGGATTTAAGCCCGAAATTAGAAGAAATGGCCAGTCAGTTGGCCCGAAAGAAGAAGCTTTTGGGCAAGCGCTTGAGAAGCATTTATAAGGAGGGGGATATGTTTCTGGTGAAGGTTTTGTTTTCATCGGACAATATCAACGACCTTTTACAGCGAGTCAAATATATGGAAAAGATCATGGCTTATGACATTGCCATGTTTGGAAATTATGTGAACGCCCTAGGCAAACTTGAAAGTCATAAGCGGGTTTTATTGCAAGGTCAAAATGATCTGATTAAATTCAAACAGGCTTCTCTAAAGAAGCGGCAGGAGCTGAGCGAGCAAAAGGGGGCAAAATCGCGATTTCTTAAAAAAGTTTTGAGTCAAAAGATCTATGCTTTGCAAACGCGCAGAGAACTTTTGAAGGCTTCCGGAAATCTGAATGAACTGATTTTAAAACTGGAAGAAAAACTGGTTTTAGGGGAAGGTCTCAGTATTGCCGATGTCAAAGGCCGTTTGGTCTACCCAGTCAAGGGAAAGATCATAAATCGGTTTGGCCGGAAGATGGACAAGCGATTTGACACTTACATCGTTTATAATGGTATCAATCTCAAAGTTGAAAAGGGAACGGATGTGCGTTCCATATTTCATGGCAAAGTATTGTATACCGGCACGCTTGAAGGGTACGGCAAAATTATAATCATTGGGCATGGCGATGATTATCATTCTTTGTATGGGCATCTGGATAATATCAGGGCTGAAATGGGAGATTGGGTTAAGGAAGGCACAGTGATTGGTGAGTCCGGGGATACCGGGTCCCTGTTAGGGGCGACCCTATACCTGGAAATACGCCATAAGGGCAAGCCAGTTGAGCCGACACGTTGGTTCCAAGTGGCCCGAAAATAAAGAAAAGAGTAGCCATGGATCCTGTCAAATACGATATAATTAATTGAGAACATTAACCCATTTTTTGCTGGAGAATCCTCTTGAGTTTTGATTCTACTAAAATCCAAATACGTCAAAAGGCTTTTAAACTGCAAGCCCACCTTGCGGTGTTGTTTGTTTTTACATTTTTGTTATTGCCACTGCCCAATGCCTTGGCGCAGGAAGCTGAGGCCGGCGAAGGGTCAAAGTCTGAAAATACTTATGAAAAGTTAAAAGTTTTTTCGGAGATACTTTCTCTTTTGGAGTCCAACTATGTAGAAGAGGTGAATTCGGATGATTTGGTGGAGGGTGCCATTCGGGGCTTGTTGAAGACTCTCGACCCTCATACTTCTTATTTGCCCCCCGCTTCTTACAAGCAAATGCAGGTGGAAACATCCGGCAAGTTTGGTGGGCTGGGAATAGAAATTTCCATGCGAAAAGGGATTCTCACGGTCATTTCACCCATTGAAGATACCCCGGCCTTTAAGGCTGGCATCCTGGCTGGCGATAGAATCATCAAAATTGAGGATGAGTCCACGTTGGATATTACCCTGAGCGAGGCCGTTAATTTATTGCGGGGAGATCGAGGCGCACCGATTAAAATAACAATTTTCCGTGAGGGAATGGAAGAGCCAAAAGATTACACGATCGTGCGGGATGTTATTAATGTTAGAAGCCTGACCAGTAAAATTTATAATTCCGATGTTGGGTATATAAAGATTCGCAATTTCACCAAAACCACCAGTAATGATCTGGATAAGGCTTTGGCAGTGTTCGAATCCAAAAATGTCCGAAGACTGGTTCTGGATTTGAGAAATAATCCCGGGGGTCTGCTGAATCAGGCTGTGGAAGTTGCGGATCGATTTTTGGATGACGAAAATTTGATCGTTTATACGCAGGGCAGGACCGAAGATCAAAATATGCGTTTCACCACTCATGACCGGGGCCGCCAAGTGTCTTATCCCATGATTATTCTGGTGAATGGCGGCAGTGCCAGTGCTTCTGAAATTGTGGCTGGCGCATTACAGGATTTGGGTCGTGCCGTTATTTTGGGAACCCAAACCTTTGGCAAGGGATCGGTACAGACCATCATTCCCCTCAGCGAAGGCTCGGCCTTGCGTTTGACTACGGCCCGTTATTACACTCCCAGCGGCAAAGTCATTCAGGAAAATGGCATCACCCCAGACATCATCGTGGAGATGCCTCCGGTCGTCCGGAATGGTCAAAATAATGAGAAGAAAAAAAATGGCCGTAGTTTAAAAGATAAAATTAGAAAAATATTGCGGGAAAAAGATCTCAAGAAGCATTTGAAAGGCAAGAAAAGTATTGAAGGCAGTGTCCCATCCAAGAATACGGATAAAACGGATGAAATTAATAAGGAGCTCATTGCTTTGAGGGAAGAAATCGAAAAAGACCCTCAGCTAAAGCAAGCCATCAATTTGCTCAAAGGCTGGTCCGTCATGAGCAAATCCTACATAAATAAAAAATGATGAAGTGATGAAAGTGTTTTCAAGCTTCGTCCAATAATTTTTATTGACCGGGAATGAGCTTGGGCCATTCCCGGTTTTCTTTTAACCCATTGTCTGCAACCACATTATGTTGGTCCTCGGTATTGAAACATCCTGTGACGAAACAGCCGCTGCGGTACTGCAAGATGGCAACCGCCTGTTGTCCAGCATCATTCATTCCCAGAATGAAATCCATTCACGGTATGGCGGCATTGTTCCTGAATTAGCTGGCCGCTCTCACATCGAGCGTATTCATCACGTGGTGGCGGACAGCCTGGAACAGGCGAAGGCTAAAATTGCAGACATTGATCTGATCGCGGTCACCATGGGACCTGGTCTGATGGGGTCCCTGCTGGTTGGATTGAATACCGCGAAAGCCATGGCCTATGCTTCGCAAAAGCCCTTGTTGGGTATCAACCACCTGGAAGGCCATTTGCTGGCAATCTTTCTTCAGGAAAAAGTTGAATTCCCCTATTTGGCTTTGATTGTTTCAGGCGGACACACGGATTTGTACCGGGTGGATGGCTTTGGAAAGTATACCGTTTTGGGGCGCACCCGGGATGACGCCGCGGGAGAATCGTTTGACAAAGTGGCCAAAATGCTAGGCATGGGTTATCCCGGTGGACCGCTCATTGAAAAAAAGGCGCGTCGTGGGAACCCTCAGGCACATAAATTTCCAAGGGCTCTGTTGGACCGGA
Source organism: Nitrospina sp. (assembly GCA_004357435.1). Lineage (GTDB taxonomy): Bacteria > Nitrospinota > Nitrospinia > Nitrospinales > Nitrospinaceae > SMVS01. Next base: position 8,311 of record SMVS01000092.1, read on the forward strand.
ATTCCCTGGATTTCAGTTTTAGTGGTTTGAAAACATCCGTGCGCAATCTGGTCCAAAAACAGAATGGCCAGCAGGCTCAGCTTTCGGTGGCAGACATTTCCGCCAGTTTTCAAGAGGCGGTGGTGGAGGTTCTGGTCACCAAGACGTTACGGGCCTGTGCGGTGGAATCTCTCAGCCGAATAGTGGTCACCGGGGGCGTGGCCGCTAATGGTTACTTGCGAGCCCGCATGACGTCTGCGCTGTCGCAGAAAGGTCTCAGCGGTTACTTTCCACAACCCGTATTTTGCACCGATAATGCCGCCATGATCGCCTGTGCCGGGTTCTACCGCTACCGGCATTGCCCGGCCAGCCCTTCCAATCCTTTGACCCTGGATGCCAATGCCAACCTGTCTTTTGAGTCTGGACTGAATCCATGAAAGTTTTGGTGACGGGGGGCGGAGGTTTTTTAGGCCGTCATCTGGCGCTCCGTTTACACCAGGCCGGTTGCCAGGTGAGCATTTTAGGACGCCGGAAATATACCGGTTTTCCTGCAGAAATTGAAATTTTCCAAGCCGATTTGAGAGACCGGGAAGCCGTGAGCCAAGCCTGTGCCGGCAAAGAAGCCGTGTTTCATGCGGGAGCGCTGACCGGAATCTGGGGAGATAAAAAAGAGTTTTACGAGGTCAATGTCGTGGGCACCCGCAACGTTATCGATGGATGCCAGCAGCAAAGGGTGAAGAAATTGATTTACACCAGTTCGCCCAGTGTCATTCATGACCAGACCGATCAAATAAATGTTGATGAAACGGCGCCTTACCCCACGCACTATTTATCCGAATATCCGCGTACCAAAGCTCTCGCGGAAAAAATGGTGTTGGCCGCCAATGGCCTGAAGGGTCTCCTCACCGTGTCCTTGCGGCCTCATTTGATCTGGGGTCCCGGCGACCCGCACTTGGTGCCTCGCATCGTCGAGCAGGCGCGCAAGGGTCAACTGGTGCAGGTGGGAGACGGCAAAAACCAGGTGGACATCATCTACATCGACAATGCGGTGGAAGCTCACTGGTTGGCGTGTCAGGCGTTGTGCGAGGGGTCTCCGGTGGCGGGTCGTTGCTACTTCCTGAGCGATGGCGAACCGGTTCTGCTCTGGCAATGGATTCGGGAGTTGCTGACCGCCTTAAAACTGCCGCCGTTGCAAAAGAAAATTTCTTATCGGACCGGCAAATGGATCGGGCTTCTGTTGGAAACGGTTCACCGATTGTTTCGACTCCCCGGAGAGCCCCGCATGACCCGTTTTCTGGCGGCTCAGTTGGCCACCTCTCATTACTTCAGTATTGCCCGGGCGCGTCAGGATTTTAATTATAAGCCGGTGGTCCCGCCCGGTGAAGGCATGCGGCGTCTGCTCAAATCTCTGGCGGCTCCCCCAGAATATTGATTCGGTGGGCCAGGCATCCCGCGCCGAAGCCATTGTCGATATTGACGGTACCGACGCCAGCGGCACAGCTGTTGAGCATGGTCAGCAGGGCGGACAGGCCGTTGAAGGAAGCGCCATAACCGACGCTGGTGGGAACAGCGATCACGGGTTTGTCCACCAGGCCGCCCACGACACTCACCAATGCGCCATCCATTCCAGCCACAACAATGAGCACCCGCGCGGCCCTCAGCCGGTCGATTTTATCCAGGAGACGATGGATCCCCGCCACCCCCACATCAAATATTTTGTCTACATGACTGCCCAGGTATTCAGCGGTGACCACCGCTTCCTCCGCCACCGGAATGTCCGAGGTCCCGGCCGTCACCAAAGTGATGTTTCCTAATTTCTTGGAAGAGGGTTTTTTTTTCAGGACCAGGGTTCTGCCTTGGGAGTTGTACACGGTTTTTTTGGGAAGTCTGCTTTTGATTTTTTTATAAAGCTCAGGGTCCAGCCGGGTGGCGAGAATATCGGAACCCCCTTGATGCAGTTTTTTAATGATTTGCAAGATCTGATCGGGAGCTTTTCCTTCGCAATAGATGACCTCTGGCATGCCGGTTCGCAACTGACGGTGATGATCCAAGTGAGCGAAACCCAGGTCTTCAAAAGGCAGTGTCTTCAGGTGGTCCAATGCTTTTTGAGGCGTGATTTTACGGTTGTAAAGTTTTTTCAGCAAGTTTTGAATGTATTCCGGGTTCATTGCAGGCCTTTGATTCCTGAAAACTCCGAAGAGATTTCGACACTCATCAAATCCTTCAAAGCCTGCTTCGGCGGTTTGTCCTCGTATAAAATCTGATACGTTGCGTCTATAATGGATGCCTGAATTTTTAATTGCGTCTTAAGACGGTGGGCGGATTTGACGGTGCGGACTCCCTCGGCGACCATTTTCATGTTTTCAACGATCTCTTTTAGTTTCTCCCCTTGAGCCAATTTCAAACCGACTGTCCGGTTGCGGCTCAAGTCACCCGTGCAGGTCAGCACCAGGTCACCCACGCCAGACAACCCTGAGAAAGTTTCCGGCCGTGCTCCCAGCGCGGTTCCAATACGGGTGATCTCGACCAGGCCGCGCGTGATGAGTGCCGCCCGGGCGTTGTGTCCCAATTTGAGCCCATCAGAAATTCCGGTGGCGATGGCAATCACGTTTTTGAGGGCTCCTCCCAGTTCCACGCCAATCAGGTCTGTGCTGGTGAAGACCTTCATTTTTGGGGTCGAGAAAATAGCTTGAATTTGTTCCGCAATTGCCAGAGTTTCCGCCGCCGCGACGATGGCCGATGGCGCGTTGCGGGATACCTCCGCCGCAAAGGTCGGACCCGAAAGGGCTCCACAACGGTACGGAACGGTCAACACTTCTTTCAAAATCTGATGAGGTGTCAGCAGAGTTTCATTTTCGATGCCCTTGCCGGCGTTGATGATCAGGCAGTCCGGTTTTAAATAAAGGTTGAGTTCCTTGACCACCGAACGAATGGCGGGAGTGGGCACCACCAAAACCACGACCGACTTGTTTTTGACCGCGGTCTCGATGGCAGAGGTGGCATGAATATTTTCGGGTAATGAAATACCCGGCAGGTAAAATTTATTTTCTCGGGTCTGATTGATTAATGCGCACAGGTCCTTTTCATAAACCCATAAGTCCACTTCATTTCCGCTCTGGAGCAAGGACAGGGACAAAGCGGTTCCCCAGGCTCCTGCTCCCACCACGGCTATATTTTGATCGCTCATAAAGGACCTGGAAAAATGGTGTGCCGGCCCGCCATCAGGAGGCCGGAATGATTGTGAGAATTTCATCTTGTTTCAGAAGCGTATTTTACCTGATTTTAGGTTTGAAAATAGGCTTGTGTGAAAAAAATCTTTATGTTAAATCTTAATTCAACCTGCCGGATCAAACAGGCTTATCCATTTTCCACGAATAGGTGTTATGGCCATCGAACCGAAAATATCCAGAAAAGATTTAAAGCTTAAACAGCCGGACCAGTTCCAAGTGCTGAATGCCCGGTTCGTGAAATTTTGCCTTGAAAACCGAGGAGCTTTGATAATCGTTGCCTTGGTAATTATTGCGGTGGTCGCTGGATTTTTGTTCTATTCCCAATTGGAAAAATCCAATGTTCTTGAGATGGAAAACCGGTACTTCAAACTGGATAAACTTCGCATTCAGATGGAAAAAGAACCGACCCCGGCCTTATTTTCTCAAATGCAGGAAATGTTATCTGGATTCACTGAAGGGCCACAAAAAATCCGGGCCCGTCTTTTACTCGCAGATATTCATTTCCGCGAAGGCCGCTACGGCGCGGCGGAAACTTTATATCAGGATGTTATCAATAACATTTCCCAAAATGATTTCAAATACAACGTGGCGCAGTCGGGATTGGCGTACTCATTGGAAGGCAAAAAAGACTATAAAAGAGCTATCAAAATTTATAAATCCATTATAGACAGCGCTCACGGTTTCCCGTTATTCTATACCTATGTTGCGCTGTCCCGATGCCATGAATTGTCGGGCGATCCCAAAAGCGCGATTCTTGTGTTGCGTGAAATACAGAGCAAGTTCCAGCGTCATTCAGATATTGGGAAGGTGAGTTTAATGATCAGAAGGCTGGAAGGGTAGGTTTGCATCGATAAAGGCTCCTGATATGTGGTATTTGAAAATAAAATATTTCCGGCTCATCAAACCTCTTGCCCTGCTCGTTCTATTCGGGTTCACTTTTAATCCCCTCGCCGCTCTCGCCGTCCCATTCATTGATAAAGAATCCGAGCTCTCGATGGGCCGGGAAGCGGATAAAGAAGTTATCAATGTCTATGGCCTTTATCAAAACAAGCCTCTGCAATTGTATGTGAATAATATTGGCCAGAGCCTGGTGTCTATTCTCGCCAACAAAGAATTTTCCAAGTACTTTTTTAAAGTGGTCGACAGTTCCGATATCAATGCTTTTGCCCTGCCCGGAGGGTATGTTTATGTGACTCGTGGGCTTTTGGCGACATTAAATAACGAGGCGGAACTGGCTGGGGTGTTGGGGCATGAAATAGCCCATATCACACAACATCATGGAGCTAAACAAATTATACGAACTATAGGGACCCAGTTACTGGCGATAGGGGCCGCCATCGCCAATCCTGAGAATGCCGGAGGCTGGTTGGTGGTGAGTTCTGCGTTATTCCAAAAGATCAACCTGGGGTATGGCCGGGCCGCGGAATTGGAGTCGGATTCCCACGGCATTTATACCGCCCACACGGCGGGTTACGATCCCAGGAGTATGGGGAAATTTCTTGAGAACCTGCGTCAACGCGCGATCATGTCAGGACAGGCGTATCATGGTTTTCGGGCAACCCACCCAGAAACCAAGGAACGGATGGTGAAAGTGGCGCGATTGTCCGAGTCCATCATCAACCGGAGCAATAAGATTGGAGTGATGAAAAGAAAAGAGTATTTGAGGCAAATCCAGGGATTGAAGTTTGGTGGCCGGCGGGATAAAAACGACAGCAGGAACTATAAAAAGGAATTTATTGATTTATATGAAGTACAACCCGGTGACACTTATAGTAGCATTGCCCTTAAAGAATTGAGGGATGAAACCAAAGATATGGATATCGCGGTACTCAATGGCCAGCGGCTTAAGAATCCCCTTGAAGTGGGTCGATTAATTAAATTGGTGCGGCCAGGGGAATATCAAAAGAATATAACTTTAGAATTGAAACCCGACACACTTTAATGAGTGGTGCGGTAGAAATTTTAGTGTTGGCAAAGGCGCATTATGTTCATTTCAAAGCCAAGGGCGAGATTTGCAACCGGTTGAATAAAGGGGTGAAGGTCCATATTGAAAAGCGTCATGGGGATTGGGTCCGCATCACTTGGAGAAACGGCAAGAAAAAGGGTTGGATTTTTCTGGGGTAGGGAAAAGTGTTTGGTCTTGAGTTTTCACGTTAGCGGGTATTCTCTTACTTGAAAAAAATAATTGGATGTGAGCGCTAATCCATGAATGAAATAAGCGTTGAAGAATTAAATGATGAAGACTTGCTTATCCTTTATGAATCAACTCGACAGCTTTTAGAATCCACCGGGGTGGAGGAATACTCAGCGCCGGATAAGTTAAAATCACTGAAGCAAAAGCTGGTCTTCATCGAGGACGAATTAAGAGTAAGAAGTCTGTGGGACGGAGATTGACGCAATACGATCCGGGGCGGGAGGATGATTTCCGCTCAGGGCATATAAAAAAATATTGAGGGGTAGGGCAGGCCTTTCGGCCTGCCCTTTATTTTTAGGAATTTGCCCGGGCCTTTTCTGCCCCGACATGGTTCAGGGCGGAACCCGCGTAAAACCATTTGATCTGGTCGTCATTGAGAGA
>SMVS01000093.1 GCA_004357435.1 Nitrospina sp.
CCAGTTACCTGCGGAGGTAATCCGCGGTCAGGCGAACAGGCTGGCGAACCAATGCCACATATTGATCAAGCCTTCCTTGACCAGCCGAAAAAATTTACCGGTGGTGCTTTCCACGAAGTCCAGGTACTCCTGCGCTTCCTGACTTCTTTCCGAATCGGTGAGTTCGGCTTCCTCAGGCGGGCGCTGGCTGTTGTCGCCAGCGGCCAGTGCCAGCGTAGCGGGGGTTGGGTCACCGGCTGGTCCTTCAGCCAGCCCAACAGGCTCTTCGTTTTGTTCCCCGGCTGCCATTTTCATCTGGCCCATTGCAGGGGAGGTGGCAGGCTCAGGTTTTGCGGTACTGCCCGCAAGGGTTGAACGCAGAACCGAGTCTGACCCATTTAGCCCTGCCCGGTCGCCATCTGCCGCAGCCTGGGCGGCTTGAGTTGCGGCCAGGTGGCGCAACTCTTCGGTCAAGCGGATGACATCTTCATCCAGTGTGCTCAGCGAATTCTGGTGAGACTTGAAGGTTTCCGCCACTTCAGATTGATGGCCTTGCAGGGAGCTGTTGAAGGTAGCCAATTGTTGTTGATTTTGTTGCAGGCGTTGCAGGTCCGCTTCCACCGTATCCAGGCGGGAGGTCATTTGGTTGAACCCGACCTGCACTTCCTGGCGCAGGTTTTTTTGTTCCCCATGTATCCAGTAAGCGCCACCCCCGACTGTGGCCAGAACCAATATCAAAAGAAGCGGAGCGAGGGAAAAGGATTTTCTGGGAGTGGGTGGCGAGTCTGGCCCGGCGGGATTCGTTGCCAGGTTTTCGGGTGGAGACAAATCTTCGGATGCAGATCCGGCATCAACATTTTCCTGACCCGATGCAGACGCCGTGTCCTCTGCCGGATTAGGCTGGGAAGCGTCGGGATTGGATTCCGGGTTGTCGTTTTTATCGCTCAAAGTTTTTATTCGATCACTTTGTTGAGTGGAAATTCGACGATGTCCTCCGCGCCGGCGGATTTCAGGTCGGGGACAATATCGCGCACCAGTTTTTCTTCCAGGATCACCGTCAAGTCCACCCATTGGGGATCACTCAACTCGGCGACCGTGGGCTTGATGCCCTGCGGTAATATCTTCATGATGGCGGCGAGCGCGGTTTTGGGAATGTTCATGAGCAGGCCGACTTTTGAATTGGCCGCCATGGCGCCCTTCAGCATGAGCACCAATCGGTCCACCTTGTTGCGTTTCCATTCATCCTGGTAGGCGGTTTTATTCATGATGAACTTGGTGTTCGACTCCATGATCGTGTCCACGATACGCAGATTGTTGGCGCGCAGTGAATTTCCGGTTTCCGTGACTTCCACAATCGCGTCGGCCAGTTTGGGAGGTTTGACCTCCGTGGCTCCCCAAGAGAATTCGACCAACGCGGTCACCCCGTGTTTTTTGAGATAGTCGGTGGTCATGTTCACCGCTTCGGTGGCGATGCGTTTGCCTTCCAGGTCCTTGACCGATTGAATGTCAGAATCGTTGGGCACCGCCAGCACCCAGCGCACCGGCCGCGCCGAGGTTTTGGAGTACACCAGGTCGGCGATGTCTTCGACCTCCACCCGATTTTCCATGATCCAGTCCTTGCCGGTGAGTCCGGCATCCAACACGCCATCCGCCACATAGCGGGCGATTTCCTGAGCGCGGATCAGCATGCATTCGATTTCGTCATCGTCGATGCTGGGAAAGTAGGAGCGACTGCTGATTTTAATTTGATACCCTGCCTTGGCGAACAGTTTCACGGTCGCCTCTTCCAAACTGCCTTTGGGAATTCCTAATTTCAATACATTACCACTCATGAATTATTCCTGTAAAAACGGGGCGCACCCCTCATTTCTTTTTATAAACTTTTTCCGGATCGAATACTTTCTCCTCGACGATGGTCACCTCGCCGTTGAGCTTGCGGAAAAAACAACTGACATAACCTTTGTGGCAGGCGGCATTGCCGACCTGTTCCACCTTCAATAGAACGGTGTCCTGATCGCAGTCGATAAAAACTTCCTTCACCACTTGCACGTTGCCGCTTTCCTCACCTTTCATCCACTGCTTGTCGCGCGACCGGCTGTAAAACCAGGCTTTGCCGGTCTCCAGGGTTTTTTCCCAAGCGAAGGGATTCATGTACGCGAGCATCAGCACTTTTCCGGTGGCGGCATCCTGAATGATGGCGGGAATCAGGCCACCCATTTTATCAAAATCCAATTCCATGGTCTCTCCCAAGTAAAACTGCGAATTGTAATTAGTATTGATTTTTAGTCAACATTATAATAGCCTGTCTCGAACGGAAATTAAAACCATCATTGGCCTGATCCGCCCGGAGAATCCCATTTAACCATATATTAAATAATGGGTTATGCTGGAAGCTCAGGTCAATTTAAAAACCTGCTGAAGGTGAGAAATTTATTATGCCGTCTCTAAGTGGAATCAAAATTTATGATATGGACGAGCCCTGCAATTATACCGGGCAAGCATTAGTCGACGCCATGGTCCGGCTGGTGGGCGACGGGTTGTCCGCCAATGGCCGCGAATTGAATTTGAAAGGATGCTGTGTGGGGGTCAACGGCATTAAAGTGATTGCCGGTGACGAACGCATCGCGAATATCAAACGCCTCAATCTGGGCGGCAACAAAATCGGGGATCCAGGCGCGCACTTCCTGGCCGAGACCGAAGTGTTTAGCAAGCTCACCTGGCTGGAACTCGGCGGCAATGACATCGGGCCGGATGGCATCCGCGACATTGTGAAATCCAAGGTGCTTGCAAAACTTAAAACCCTCAACCTTTACAGAAATTATCTTAAGGATGAAGGGGCCATCATTCTCGCCAATGAAAATGAGCTGAAGAAAATCGAAGAAATGGATCTGGCGCAAAACGAAATTGATGATGAAGGATTTCTGGCCCTGTCGAAAACCGAGCGGTTCCCCGAGCTGGTGGCCATTTGCCTGGACAATAATTTCGGCACGCGGGAAGGCAAAGCCAACGCCCGGCTGGGTAAAGCTTTTAAAAAACTTGATTCTTTAAATATCTAAAATATTCAGTAAACATTCAAAGGGTTTTTAAAATGGAAAACGGGTCTTATGGCAAAGGATCCTTCCTCGTCGCCAATCCAGTTCTGCCCGATCCTAATTTTTCCAGGACCGTGATTCTGTTATGCGACCACAACGAAGAGGGATCCTTCGGGTTGGTGGTGAATCGCAAATCCCACTTGCGGGCCGCGGAGGTTTTCGTCAATGCCGATCTGCTGAAAAAATCCGGGTACGATCATGAAGTGTATATCGGTGGCCCGGTAATGCCGTCGCAGGTGTTTTATTTATGTCGTTATCCCGAGCCGCTGGTCGATCTGGAAACGGTTTGTCCCGGAATCCAAATGGGTATGAGTTGGGAAAACCTGGACGAGGTGTTGCGGCATTTGGAAAATCCGAGTCAGGACCTGCGTTTTTATATGGGGTACTCCGGTTGGGGAGCGGATCAACTGGCGGGTGAAATGGAACAGCGCAGTTGGCTGACGCGGTCTGCTGAAAAAGACAAGGTGTTTGGGAGTCCTGAATCCCGAATTTGGGCCGATGTGGTGCGTTCCATGGGAGCGGAATATGAGTACCTGCTGAGCGCTCCCGTCGACCCACGGAATAATTAATCCCTTGGCCCAATTATTTTCTCCCCCCCCTGCCGAACAAATTTACCAGTCCTACCTTCCCGGAAAATATTTTGGCGCCCGTATCGAAAAATATTTTTCCGCGCGTTTTCCGTATTTTAGTGAAGAAGAATGGGTGCAACGTATCACCGATGGCCTCATCACGGTCAACGGAAAACGGGTTGTGCCGGGGACGGTTCTTCAAGAACACGATTTTATCGTGACGCGCATGGGACGCCGCCAGGAACCGCCGGTCGACCGCACCCTGGATGTCCTGTTTGAAAACCAGCATGTCCGCATTTTCAACAAGGGCGCTCCCCTGCCGGTTCATCCTTGCGGCCGTTATTTCAAGAACAGCATGACCGAGCTGTTGAAGGAAGCGTACCCGGATGAGGTGCCGCGGCCGGTGCAACGCCTGGATGCGCTGACCACCGGGCTGGTGGTCTTTGCTAAAACCCGTCCTTCAGCGGCGGTTCTCATGCGCGAATTTTCCGGCAACCGGGTGCAAAAAGAATACTGGGCGTTGGTGGAAGGGGTTCCGGAAAAGCGGGCATTCGAAGTCAACGCTCCGATCGGAAAAGTCAAAGGCTCGGTGCGCGCCGTTGGCCCGGAACTGCCCAACTCGAAGTCCGCCCGCACCGCGTTTGAATGTCTGGGATCGCGCAACGGCCGCTCGCTTTTGAAAGCGATGCCCCACACCGGACGCACCAACCAGATTCGGGTTCACCTGGCGCACATCGGTTTGCCTTTGGTGAACGACCCGGTCTACGGCACGCCGTCTCCGGACCTGCCGGCGCTGGGATTGCACGCAACCCGCTTGCGTTTTAATTGCTTTGATGATTTCATTGATGTGTCCGCGCCTTGCCCCGGATATTTTGAACCTTATATGGGTCTGCCGCGCTAAAAATAAGACGTATTAAAAATTATGAATTCAAGTCCCCTGTGGTCCCTGCAAAATTCCGCGCCGCCCAGCGCCGCGCCCTCGAAGACCGTGCCCGCTCACGGGTTGATCGCGCGTGCGCGCAACGCGTTCTGGATGGCGCCGATGTCCGCCATCACGGACGTGTGCTACCGCCAGCTTCTGGATGAGATGGGCGCGGGATTGCTCATTTCGGAACTGGTCTCGGTCAAAGGGTTGGTTTTCAATTCGGAGAAGACGCGGAAGATGATCCGGATACACGCTCATCCGGGAACGCTGGTGGGGGTACAATTGTTCGGGGAGTCGGCGGATGATTTTATTCGTGTGGCGCCGCTGGTGCAGGAAGCGGGCGCCGATTTTATTGACATCAATCTCGGATGCCCGGTCAAGAAGGTGGTGAAGAAAGGATGCGGCGCGGCGTTGATGCGCGACCCCGTTTTTTTGGAGCAATTTCTCACCCGCATCCAGCGGAATATTGGTTTGCCTCTGACCGTCAAAATGCGTACCGGCTGGAGCCAGGAAGAGTTGACCATTCACGAATGCGTGTCTGCCGCCGCCAATGCGGGCTGTGAATGGGTGGCCATCCACGGCCGGACCCGGCAACAGGCTTATTCCGGCCGGGCGGATTGGGATTTGATCGCCGAGGTCAAACGGCGCGCCCGCCTGCCCATCATCGGCAACGGCGATATCCGGGATGCAGAACGGGCGCAATCGCTGTATTCTAGCAGTGGCGTCGACGCCATCATGATCGGCCGGGGGGCCTTGCGCAATCCCTGGATCTTCAAGCAATGTACTGGCGCGCTGGGCGCAACCCTGGAACCCACGCCGATGCAACTGCTGGCCCGTTATTTTGAGTTGCTGAAGGCGGTGTACGACACCCGGCTCACCCTGTTACAGCTCCGCAAAATGGCAATGTGGATGGCGTATGGTTACCCCGGTGCGGCGGCGTTTCGCAAAGCCCTGTTTCAACTGCACCGGGGAGCCGACGTTTTAGAAAAGGCCGAGGAGTTTTTTGACCGGACGGCGAGTCTCCCGATCCCCCAGTTCGACGAGTCCGAAGCTTTCATGATGGGGGGGCATGGCTGAAGCTGAACTCCCATTGTCATGCAACCCAATAAAAGGAATTTACTAAACCTGATCAATGGAACCCTGACATGGAAAAAGACGACCTGTTGAAAATGATGGGCGACATTCCTTTTTTCGCGGATATGAGTAAGGCCGAGCGCCAGGAATTGTTGTCGTTTGAAGATCATTGGATGAATGTTCCGTCTCAGCAAAAGGTACTGAATGAAGGGGAAATGGACACCGGATTTTTCGTGCTGATCAAGGGGTCGGTCAGCATCACCAAAACATTCCCGACTGAAACGCATCTGGCTTACCTGATGCCGGGTGGTATTTTTGGGGAAGTCACCCTCCGCAATCAGCGGGCCCGCAACAGCAACGTGATGGCCGATGAGGATTGTGTGATCTTGAAAGTTGACCACCAGTTGTTGGCGCAATTGAATTTGAAAATATTGGTGAAAGTGAAAAGTCAGATTATTGAACTGTTGATTGATCGGCTGGATGAAGTGAACCACCGGATGGGCAGTTTTCTCCGCTAGCCGGCGAAGCGCCGGAACTAAGAGGTCA
>SMVS01000094.1 GCA_004357435.1 Nitrospina sp.
TGGCCACCTCGAACGCGCCCATCGACAATTCTTCGAACCCGAACTGCTTGACCCGTTTGGAGACCAGCATCATCGACTCGTTGCGGATTTCGGTGAGAAAATCCGAGGTGATGTATTTGAATTCGCGTTTGACGGCGCGCTGGACCATCAGCTTGCGGATGCCGGGCCGCACGAACTCCGGCGCGTGTTTCACCCGCTCCCAGGCCTCGACCGTCCACTCCACATGGTTCTCATCGGCGTAGGGATGGTCGATGCGGTCGGAGAGCTCTATTTCTTTTTCATGTGCGGTATAATCCTCGCCCATGGCGCTGACTCCTAAGGGTTGGCAAACCCCGGTTTTTGATTTATTGTCTGCTAGGAATTCCTATTCTCAAACTACTTAAAACCGCAGGGGTTGTCAAATAATTCGCCCTGTTTTCATTGAAGGAAAGCAGATTTGAAACGCACTCCCATGGTTTATGTTTTCTTCCTGATCTCGGGCATGACCGCCCTGGTCTACGAAATCATCTGGACCCGCATGTTGACCCTGGTGTTTGGTCACACGGTGTATTCGGTTTCGGTGGTGCTGGCGGCATTCATGGCCGGGCTCGGGTTCGGCAGTTACCTGTGGGGCCACGCCATCGACCGGGCGCCGAAGAAAAATCCCCTGTTGATTTACGGACTGGTGGAGATATTGATCTTCGCCACCTGTGCGGTGATCTCGCTGGTCTTATCCGAATTCCAGGTGTTCTATGACCTCCTCCACCGCTGGGTTCCGGAATCGCCGGTGCTGTTTCAGGTCATCAAAGCGGTGCTGGCCTTTTTGTTGATGTTCATTCCCACCACGTTGATGGGCGCCACCCTGCCGCTCATCACCAAATATTACGTCACCGATGGCGGTCGCCTGGGCACCCAGGTGGGATTGCTGTATGCCCTCAACACGCTGGGCGCGGCGCTGGGGTGTTTGCTGACCGGGTACTTTTTCATTCCGGCGTTCGGCATGCTGGAGACGGCATTGATGGCCACCGCCGCCAACCTGGTCATTGGCATCGGTTGCATCCGGATTCATCAGGAGGACCACCCCGGCGAAAAAACCAGCTTCCGCCTGCCGCGCCTCAGCTGGCCGAAGATGGATTGGAGTTTTGACCAAAAAATATGGATGGGCCTCAGCTTTGTCTGCGGGTTCACGGCGTTGGCCTACGAAGTGTTGTGGACCCGTTTGCTGGTGTTCAGTATCGCCAGTACCGTTTACTCCTTCAGCATGATGCTGGGCGTCTTCTTGTTGGGGATCTGCCTGGGAAGTTTGTTGGTGGTGCCGGTGATGGCCCGGGTGGCCAACTTGCGCGTGGTGTTGATCGCGTTGCAGGTGGGGATCGGCGTATATGTGGTGTTCAGTCTGTTTGCGATGGGGAGCCTGCTGTCGCCGCCCTGGAACAGTTACAATTTGCAGAATCCCTGGAACGTTTTTTTGCATTATTTTCAGGACTCGGCGGCCCTCATGGGGGTGCCCACTTTGCTGATGGGCATGAATATCCCCATCCTCATCAAACTGGTGACGGATGGACCCGAACACATCGGCCGCGGCACCGGACGAATTTATTCCGCCAACACGCTGGGCGCCATTGCCGGATCATTGATGGCCGGATTTGTTTTCCTGCCGCAATGGGGAGTCGAAAAAAGTCTGCTGGTGGTGGCGACGCTCAATTTGATGATGGCGCCGTTATTGTTTTGGACCGGCAAGTCGCCGGCCCCCAAAGTTCGATATGTGCTGGCGAGTGGGCTGGCCGGGTTGACTGTGGTCCTGCATCTGCTGATGCCGGTGAATTTGCTGGACCGGTTTTTCATGCGCGACAGCGCCGGTCAGCGTGACCTCAGGCAGATGCTGTATTTCGAGGAAGGGTTGACCGACACGGTGGCGGTGTTCACCGACAATTACGGCATCCTCGATCCCACCGCCAAACGGCTGATCACCAATGGCATCTCCATGTCGGCCTCGAATGTGATCGCCTCCCGCTACATGAAACTGTTCGCGCACGTGCCCATATTACTGGTCGACCACCCGGAAGACGTGCTGGTGATCTGTTTCGGTACCGGGCAGACCACCGGCGCTGCCGGGCTCCATCCGCGCGTCCGGTCGGTGGACAGTTTGGAGTTGTCGGCGAGCGTCATCCACGCCGCGGCAATGTTCAAAGAGGAAAACCACGACGTCATCAACAACCCCAAGGTCCACATCACGCTGGAGGACGGACGCAATTTTCTTTTAACCACGCAAAAGAAATTCGACGTCATCACCGGCGAGCCGCCGCCGCCGCGCACCGCCTTCACCGTCAATTTATACACGCAGGATTTTTACGAGTTGGCACGGGCCAAACTGAAACCCGGCGGCATCATGGCGCAGTGGGTGCCCCTGCACAGCCAGAGCGCCCGCGAAGTGGACATGCATTTTAAAACGTTCCTTAGCGTGTTTCCGCATGCCATCGCCTGGATGTCGGTGGCCAATGAGATTCTGCTGATCGGCTCCGACCGTCCCATCGAGCTGGATTTTGAAAAGCTGAAGAAGCGGATGGAGGAACCGGCGGTGCGAGCGGCGCTCGCCGCGATTCATATTCCAGATATCTATTCCTTCCTGAGCAACATCTGGTTTTTTGAGGAAGAGATGAACCAGCTTGCCGCCGGCCAGCCCCTGATCACCGACAATCATCCTCGTATTGAATTTTACCTGGACTTCGGCGGGGTCATCGGCACTCCGGGATTGGAGCGGCTGGTTTTCAATCGCACGCCAGCGGATCAAATCTGGCGGCGCATTAAAAATATGGAATACTCGGATTGGAAGCGATTTGAAAAACAGTACCAGGTGATGGACCTGTATCAGCGCGGAGTGATGTACGGCAACCGGGAGTTGCTGGTCAAGGCACTGCGGCTGGGAGGCGACAACGATTTGATTCGCTATCACCTGCAGGCTGGGCATGGCCTGGTCCGGCGTTTGCAGGCAAAACTGGATCACAACCCGGAAGACGTGGAGGCTCTGCTCAACCTGGGGCACGCCCTTTATCAGGTGGGCGATTACGCTTCGAGCATGGATTATTTGAACCGCGTGCTGGCAATAGATCCGAATGAAACATTTGCCCACTTGTATCTGGGTTATGACTTGATGGGGCTGGAACGGTGGGCGGAAGCCAAGGCCGTTCTGCAATCAGTGATGAAAAAAGATCCACGGCAATTACGGTCGGTGATGCAGGAAGTGGGGTTGATTGAACTGCTGGAGAAATTGCAGGCGTCTCCGGACAATATTGGGTTGCTCAATGCCGTGGCCCAGTTTTACAACGTCAAGAACGAGTTCGGTAAATCACTGGAGTTCACGACCCGGGTTTTGGAAAAAGATCCGCTCAGCAAGCAGGCCTTGCAAAGCGCGGTGTTCAGTCACCGCGGCCTGGGAGAACCGGATCAAGTCATCGGTTTTGGTGTGCGTTACGATCTGGTGGACCCGGAGGACATCCATTTCCAATACATCATGGCGGAAATGTATATTCAAACTCTGCGTTGCGAAAAAGCCGTACCTTATTTAAAGAGGATTTTGAAGAAAGACGATACCTACCGGAATGCCCAACAACTCATCGACCGATGCCGGAGAAAATCCTCGTCCGCCAATACTTAAAGAGAGTTGCAGTGAGCAAAACTTTCATGGAATATTTCTTCGCGGATTGATTTCAGGATGGTGGGATCGGTTTCAGTATCGGAAAATTTTTGGGAAATGGTGATTATTTCCGGCAGGATCTGCAAAAATGCTTCCAGCAACTCTGGGTCGAAGAGAGTGCCTTTGAGCCTCTTCATTTCTGCGACAGTATCCGCCACCGACCAAGCCTCTTTGTAAGGCCGTTCGCTGGTCAGCGCGTCAAACACATCGCAAACCGTCACAATCCTTGCCTCCACAGGAATCTCCCTCCCTTTGAGTCCCTGCGGGTAGCCCGAACCGTCCCAATGCTCGTGATGGCAACGGGCGATGGTTTCGCCCATTTGCATCAACCCCGACGAACTTCCTGACAGGATCTTGGCGCCGATCTCGGCATGGGTTTTCATGATTTTCCATTCCTCGGCATTCAATTTGCCGGGTTTGAGCAGGATGCGGTCCGGGATGCCGATCTTGCCCACGTCGTGCATGGGGCTGGCATAGAGCACCAGCTGGGAGGCTTTGTCGTCCAACCCAATCTCGCGGGCCAGGCGTTCGCAGTATTTGCTCATGCGAATGACATGCATGCCGGTTTCGTTATCGCGGTACTCCGCCGCCCGACCCAGCCGGTGGATCACGTCCATTCGGGACTTCTCGAGTTCCTGGGTCCGCGCCTGGACCTCTTCTTCCAGGGTTTTATTTTGGTCGCGCACGGCATTGTGGAGGAGCCGGACTTCTAAAATGTTTTGAATGCGGGCAAGGATTTCAGCCATATCAAAAGGTTTTTGGATGAAGTCCTTGGCCCCGGCCTTCAGGGCTTTTAACCGCGTGCTGTGATCCATTTGTGCGGTCAGCACCAGAATCGGCAAATAGTCGTGCTGGTTTTCGGACGACAAGGCATCCATGACGTCAAAACCACTGAAATTCGGCATTTTAATATCGAGTAAAACTATATCGGGTTGGTAGGTTTTATACAGCTCCAGGGAGGTGAGGCCGTCGGTCGTGCTGGTGATATTTTTGAAACCGGACCCGCGCAGGAGCCTTTCCAGAATCTTGACGTTACCCGGTTCGTCATCCACCACCAGAATCCTGGCTTCCGAGTACTTGAATTTATTTTGGGTTGCGGCGGTTGTCATTGAACCCAGTTTCTTTCTTTTCCTAAGGTGATCCGGATCACGCCGGATAAGGATCTTCATGCGGTAAGTAAAATTACCCAGAGATTCACTGTATATATTATGAAAAATTTTACCCACCGTCAAGGAGTTTAAACTTCGATGGATGACCGCGCATCGCTACACCTGAAATAGCTGAAAGGCTTATTTTGTATGACAAACTTACAGTTACCCCAGGGCGGATTCAAGCTCCGTTTCAGGTCAGCCGGAGAAAGACATGGGCTATGGGTTAGGCCTTAAAAATCAAAAAGGTGGGTATTTTAAAAAAGGATCTAATCGCGGAAACCAAATTTTAGTTTTTTGTAGGCTGATGTTGCCAGCTGAATGATTTTGTTTTTAATATAGGAATACGGATTAAATAATTTTTTGTGGGTTTGTTTCAAAAGGGCCGGAATTTGGAGTTTTTCAGGACAGCGCGGCAGGCAATCGCCGCATTCGGTGCAATGGAAAGCGAATTTGCCGGGGAACCAATGACCCTGGCCTTCCAGCATGTTGTAGCGGTATTTGCCATACGTCTCCATGTCGTAACCGGCCAGCAGATTGCGGAACCGTAATATCTCCGGAATGTTGATGTCCTCCGGGCAGGGCAGGCATTCATTGCATTGCGTGCAGAATCCCGAAATAGTTGCCAGCGGTGAGTCCATGCGGGTCTTGGTCTTAGCGAAATGTTCTTCTCCCTTGAGGATGGCGAGGTTCTGGTCGAAGTGTTCCGGCTCGGTCATGCCCAGCGTCAAGGTGGTGACCTGCGGTTGGCTGAGGCAAAACCGGCCGTTGAACTGAATCGGGGTCAGCGGGGCCGCCAGTGATTTGACTTTTTCCGAGGGGTGCCACAACTGGCCGCCCTTGTCGTTGGGCGAGATGATGAGGATTCCCAGGTCTTTTTTCCCAGCCAACTCCACCGCCGGCAGGTTGCGCTGAAAGAAATAGTAATAATGAAGGTTCACGAAGCTGAACAAATCTGTATTGATGGCTTTCATAATAATATCGAGCGGCGCATGGGTAGAAAATCCGATATGGCGGATCAGCCCTTCCTCCCGCATTTTGTGCAGGGTCTCCACCGGCCCGCCCGGTTGCACTGCTGCTTGCAGACGCTCTTCATTATTGATGCCGTGCCAGCCGTAAAAATCGATGTGATCCAATTGCAGGGCGTTGAGTTGTGCTTCCACCATGCGGCGGGTTTCGTCGGCGCTCATCGGCGCGCCCTTGGTCATCATTTTGAATTGGGAGCGCGGGACGTTCAGTTCCTTGAGGGCTCTCCCATAAAGGTGCTCGCTTTTCACGTAACCGTGAGCGGTTTCGATGTGGTTGATGCCAGCCTCGAGGGCGCGGCTCGTGGTGGCGATACAGTTGGCGAGGGAATCCTTCGGCAGGTAATCGCGCGGCGGCGTCCAACCCTGCGGAAACCGCATGCCGCCCAGCGTCAGCACCGAGATCATCTCGTTGGTCTTGCCGAACCGGCGGTACTCCATGGCCGGCGTGGACCGGGCCGCGTTGTTCGCATCCGTTTTGAGAGAAGAAATCATGAACCCATCATACCTGCAAGCGGCCATTAAAACACGTCCGGCCATTAAAATTGTGGAGTCAACGCTTTTGCGGAAAGGACTTGACGTGTGTTGTCAAATATGACAACATCGTTTTATGCAGGAGACCGAAAGAGAGATTGCCTGGATTTCTGCCGCGCTGAAGGAGTTTCAAAAGTTTCCTGAGACGGTCCAACGAAGAATCCTGGTGGCTTTAACCAACACAGCGCAAGGGGTCACTGCCGATATTGCCAAACCCATGAAAGGCCTGGGAGCGGGTGTTTTTGAAGTGGCTCTGAAATATAAAACCGATGCTTACCGCACGGTTTACGCGGTTCAGATTGATGAAAAAATATGGGTTCTTCACGCTTTTAAGAAAAAATCAAAGAAGGGAATCAAAACCCCGAAGCAGGAAACCGACCTGATTAAAAAACGGATCAAAGTTTTAAAGGGGATGCTTAAATGACTGACAACGAAAAATTAGAAATTACCCGTGGGAGCGGCAACGTATTTCGGGATGTGGGATTTCCCAATCCGGATGTGGAACAAGCCAAGGGTATGTTGAGTGCTGAAATCATTAAAGTCCTCAACCGCCTGAAACTGTCTGTGCGAAAAGCGCAGGCTCTGACCAAAGTTCAGGCGGCGGATTTTTCCCGCATCCGGAATGCAGACCTCAAACGGTTCACCATTGACCGGCTTATAACCATTCTAGGCAAGCTGTCACCTGAAACGGAGGTGAGTATGAACGTGCGGTCGCGGTCTAAACGACGCCAACCCCGCCAGCAACAATCTGCCCTGGCGTGTTGAAAAAACTATGGAACCCATTCGGATTTCCCATTTAAAGTTTTCTGTTCTTCTGGTTGCCGTGCTGGTTTGGTTTTTAACCTCAGCCCTTTCCGCTCAAGCCACCCCTCCAAACAGTGGTAAGGAATTAATAGACGCGGCATCCAAGGGTGATGCTGTCAAGGTGAAAGCTCTGCTAGATCAGGGTGTCAAGGTTGATTATCCAGATGAGCGTGGCCTAACGGCCTTGATGTGGGCATCTATAAGGGCGCATGCCCCGGTTGTAGAAGTTTTGTTGGCCCAAGGTGCCAAAGTTGATCTTCAAAGCAAAAATGGCGGGACAGCCTTGTTGGGGGCGGCTCTGAATAAGAATCCAGAGGTGATCAACATGTTGTTTGCTCGAAGTGCCGAGGTTAACCATCAGAATGATGGTGGCGTGACGGTTCTGATAAATGCGTCTTTTCAGGGGTATGTCGAAGTAGTAAAGATCCTATTGGCCCACGGTGCCGAGATCAATCATCAAGATGAACATGGCTTTACGGCCCTTTTGATGGCATCTATGGTGGGCACTTGGAAGTGGTAAAGATTCTGCTGCCTGTGGGCGCCAAGATCAACATCCAACCCTATGGTGAATGGACCCCTTTGATGAGTGCGTCTGCAAGGGGGCGTCTGGCGATGCTAAAAATACTGTTGGCTCACGGTGCCGAGGTCAATCTTAAAACCAGAAGGGGTGAAACAGCCTTCAGTGTGGCAAAGAACAAAGAGGTCATTCAACTGCTCAAAGGCGCTGGGGCCAGATGACTATTCTTCCAGGGTGGGCTTGTCGATCACCTCGGGTTCAATGCCGATGGCGGTGTCGGTGATTCGCATGACATCCTTGTCAATTTTATTAAGTTCTTTGTAAGCATGATTGAAATGGTTCACAGTGGTTCCCAGAGATTTTCCCAGTCTCTGCATGTATTCTTCATAACTTCCTAAATGCCTTCCTAATTGTTCGACACGAGCGCGTATCTCTTTCGCCGACTCTTCGATCTGCAAGGCGCGCAGGCCATGAAGGATGGTTTGCAAGTAGGCCATCATGGATGTCGGGGCAACTATTATGACGTGTTTTTCAAAGGCGTAATTGATCAGATCGCGTTCCGAGCTTCCTGAACCCACATCGTTGACCAGTAAATCGTAATAAATGGCTTCCGAGGGAATGAACATGAAGGCAAAATCAAAGGTGTCTTCGCTGGGCCGTATGTACTTGGACGTTTCATTGATGCGGCTTTTCACATCCTTGGCGAACTCCTTTTCCAGGCGCGCCTTTTCGGGTTTGCTGGATTCTTGAACGAACCGATTGTAGTTTTCGAGCGGGAATTTGGAATCTATCGGCAAA
>SMVS01000095.1 GCA_004357435.1 Nitrospina sp.
ACGTGATCTGGACGATCCTGAAAGCCCAGTTTGGTTTCGCGTTTTTGCTGGGCGGCATTTTTTTCGCCCTCACCTTCGGCCTGCTCTGGTACATTTATAAACAATCCGCCCATCTCCCGGTGGTGTTGTCCGACAACATGAAAAGGGAAATGCCCCTTCTGCAATTGATGGGTGGCAACCTCAAGCTCCTGGTATTTTTTATCCCACTGCTGTTATCCATCCTGATCGGGCTGGTAGCGGCCACCCGCTGGGATATCATTCTCAAATATCTCAATCAGGTGCCGTTTGAGCAGGCGGACCCAATTTTTCACCATGATTACGCCTTTTACCTGTTCACCCTGCCCATCCTGGATATGTTCAAAACGATGTTTTGGGCGGCTTTGATTCTGGTCGGAATCGGAATCGGCATCATTTATTTTTTCAAGCAATACATCCATTTATCCCCGCGGGGTTTCGTCACCACCGCGCCAGCGCGCAAGGCAATTTGTCTGCTGGTCTCCGCCGGATTTTTTCTGTTCGCGGTGGACCTGTTCCTGCGCCGGTACGGCCTGTTGGTTGACGGTCGGTCTTCCATCGTCGCGGGCGTCAGTTTCGCCGACGATTATGGATTGCTCCCAACACTGAACCTCTCCATTGCCCTGTGTGTGGCCGGTGGCCTGTTCAGCCTGTTCAGCATTTATCAGGACACGCTTCGCAAATTGATGTTCGTTACCGCGGGGGTGGCCATCGTGTATGCGGTGGGCGGGTTCTATCCGACCTTGCTGAAAAAATTTGTGGTCGACCCCAACGAATTGATCAAGGAGGCTCCCTACATCGAACACACCATCGCGGGGACCGTCTTCGCCTTTGGCTTGGGGTCCATCGAGGAAAACGTGCTGGCCGGCGCCAACACACTGAACGAAGCCAGCATCATCAACAACCAGCTGACCCTGGAAAATATCCGGCTCTGGGATCAAGAGCCCCTGCTCGATACGCTCGGCCAGATTCAGGAAATCCGCACCTACTATCAGTTCAACTCCGTGGACAACGACCGTTACACGATCAACGGCAAATACCAACAAACGCTGGTATCCCCACGAGAGCTTTTGTCCTCCAACCTGCCCAACCGCACCTGGATCAACGAGCATTTGACCTTCACCCACGGCTACGGGGTGTCGCTCAGTCCCGTCAACCAGATCACATCCGAAGGATTGCCGGTGCTGTTTATCAAGGACATTCCACCGCGTTCCAGCATCGACTTGCAGGTCACACAACCGGAAATCTATTACGGCGAGTTGGCCAACGATCACGTTTTTGTCAATACCGGCACCATGGAGTTTGATTACCCGGAGGGCGAAAAAAACGTTTATAAAAATTATGAGGGCAGCGGCGGCATTCTCGTCGAATCGTTTCTGCGTAAAATTCTATTAGCGGTCCGGTTCAAAACCATGAAGATTGTTTTTTCCGAGGACATCAACAGCGACAGCCGGATCCTCATGTACCGCAACATCACCGAGCGGGTGCAGAAAGTAGCGCCCTTTTTACGATTGGACCATGATCCCTACATCGTCATCACCGAGACCGGACGCCTGGTCTGGGTTTACGACGCGTACACGACGAGCGATAAATTCCCCTATTCACAATTGATCCAGGATTCAGATATGGGATTGATCAATTACATTCGCAACTCCATCAAGGTCACCATCGATGCCTACGACGGCACGATGAAGTTTTTTGTCACCGATCCCAAGGATCCCATCATCGCGACTTACCGCAAAATGTTTCCCAGCATGTTTTCAGATTTTGCGGACATGTCGCAGGATATGATGAACCATATCCGTTACCCGCTCGATTTATTTGAGATTCAAACCTTCATCTATTCCATCTACCACATGAACCGTCCGCAGGTGTTCTACAACAAGGAAGACCAGTGGGACATCCCGGAAATCGACGGCGACAGAATGCGCCCCTACTACACCATCATGAAACTGCCGGGCAAGGAGAAGGAGGAATACATCCTCATGCTTCCTTTCACTCCCGCGGGCAAACAAAATCTATCCGCATGGATGGTGGCACGGAGCGATGGGGAGCAATACGGCAAACTGGTGGTTTACGCTTTTCCCAAACAAAAATTGATTTACGGACCCGCCCAAATGGTCGCCCGGATCAATCAGGACGCTGAAATTTCCCGGCAAATCTCCCTGTGGGACCAGCGCGGCTCCAAGGTCATTCAGGGGAATCTGCTGGTCATCCCCATTGAAGAGTCGCTGATCTATGTGCGGCCCCTGTACCTGAAAGCGGACGTGGGGGCAATCCCGGAACTCAAACGCGTCATTGTCGGTTACGAAGACCGCATCGTGATGGAACCCACCCTGGAACAAGCCTTGGAAAAAGTATTCAGTGGGCTGGAAACCTCATCGGTCCGCACTCCGGCCCAGGCTGGGACCCCAGACCACACCGCAGTGGGCCAAGATGAAAAAATTGTTTTGAGCCGCTCGGATTATTTGAAAATCAGGGAAATCTTCGAGCGGACCGTGCAGGCGCAGGATCAATTGGATAATGCCTTCGACTCCTACAAGCGGGACTTACAGGCGTTGGGCAAGGCACTCGATTCCACAGTCGTGCAGACCCATCCTGCTCCTCCCGTGACCACCGAAAAAAAATCTCCCGGCCCGGCGGGCAGAGAGTGATTTTCAATCCCCTTTCGGTTCAGTGATCGGGAGTTTCGCTTCCAAATAGATTGAGTTGAATGGGAGCGGGGCCGTTGTCCCCGATCGGTACCTCGTAGTTGCCGTCAAAGCAGGCGGCGCAGAAGTTGCCTTTTTTCTTTCCCATCAGGTTCAACATGTTGTCCAGATCCAGATAGGCCAGAGAGTCGGCGGTGATGAAGCGGCGGGTTTCGTCCAGAGTGTGCTTGGAGGCGATCAATTCCTCGCGGTTGGGCGTGTCGATGCCGTAATAACAGGGGAACAGGCTGGGCGGTGAACTGATCCGCACATGCACTTCCTTGGCGCCGCCTTCCCGCACCATTTTAACGATTTTCCGGCTGGTGGTGCCGCGCACGATGGAATCGTCGATGACCACAATGCGTTTGCCTTTGACCACCTCGCGCACCACATTGAGTTTGACCTTCACCCCGAAATGCCGGATTTGCGATTTCGGTTCGATGAAGGTTCGGCCCACATAATGGTTGCGGATCAGGCCCATCTCAAAGGGGATGCCCGACTCTTCGGAATAGCCCAGCGCCGACAGGTTGCCCGAGTCCGGCACCGGTATCACCAGATCCGCCACTACCGGGGATTGCCGGGCCAACTCCCGGCCCATCTGCTTGCGCACGGAGTACACGTTGTCGCCGAACACCTTGCTGTCCGGCCGGGCAAAGTAGATGTGTTCAAAAATACAGTTTCTGACCGGAGCTTTCGGGTAGGGGAAATACGACCGCAAGCCGTTTTTGTTGATGAGCAACACCTCGCCCGGCTCCACTTCACGCAGGTACTTGGCTTCGACCAGATCCATGACACAGGACTCCGAAGCCACGATATAACTGTCAGCAAGTTTGCCCAGGCACAAGGGACGAAAGCCATGGGGGTCACGCGCCACCACCAGGGAGTCTTCCGACATCAGCACCAGTGAATAGGCGCCACTCACCGCGCCCAACGCTTCGATCACCCGGTCCACAAACTCCTCCTGGTGAGATTGGGCAATGAGGTGAACCACCACTTCGCTGTCGTTGGTGGATTGAAAGATGGCGCCATCGGCCACCAGCTCCTCGCGGATCTTCTCGGCGTTCACCAGGTTGCCGTTATGAGCCAGCGCCAGGGAGCCCTTGGAGTAATCGATCTGGCAGGGCTGAGCATTTTTAATCATGCTGTTGCCCGTGGTGGAATAGCGGTTGTGGCCAATCGCCATGCTTCCCGGAAGCCGCTTGAGGCGTTGCGTGTTGAACACGTCGGCGACCAGGCCCATGCCGGTCTCGAGGTGCATCCTGCCGTCTACGGTAGCGGCAATGCCCGCGCTTTCCTGCCCACGATGCTGGAGCGCGTACAACCCCAGGTACACCAGATTAGACGCTTCGGGATGCCCGAACACACCCACCACGCCGCATTCATCGTGGAACTTGTCGTCTTCAATCCAATCGTTTTCCATATCGTGTCAACGCCTGCTTCCAGATATCCGCCAACATCCGGATATCCTGATCGATGCACCCTTGGTGATTGATTGCCACTTGAAACCGGGAACCCCCAACTTTTCCCAGCACCGCGAACTCCACTGCGCTTTGCTGCGCTCGCGCCTGAATCTCCTCCCGCTGGCCGGAGGTGAAAGAAATGACAATGCGCGAATGGGATTCGCCAAACAGCAAAGCGTCCTGGCGCACATCCGATGCCAACCCGATCACCGCTCCGAACACCTCCGGCCCGGAGAAACAGGACTCGGCCAACGCCACCGCCAAGCCGCCCTCCGAACAGTCGTGGGCAGACTCTATCCGGCCCTCGCGGATCAATTCGAGACACATCCTCTGCACCCGCTTTTCGACCTCTGGATTCAAAGCCGGTGGTTTACCTCTTAGCGGTTCGCCCAGCTGTTTTAAATATTCACTGCCGCCAAGGTCTTCCCGCGTGGCGCCGATCAAACCAATTTCATGCCCTGCCGCCTTGAACCACTGTGTGCAATACCGGGTTAAGTCCTCCAACAACCCCACCACCGCAATCGTGGGCGTCGGGTATATCGCCTCGCCTTTGGTCTCATTATAAAGACTGACATTGCCGCTGACTACTGGAATATCAAATATTTGGCAAAGATCGCCCAATCCGCGCACCGCTTGCTCAAATTGCCACATGATTTCAGGGTTTTCCGGGTTGCCGAAATTGAGACAATTGGTGACCCCAATGGGTTCACCGCCGGAGCACACCACGTTGCGGCAACTTTCAGCGACGGCGGCCTGCGCCCCCGCATAAGGGTCGAGATAACAGAACCGGCTGTTGCAATCGACTGATATCGCCAGCGCCTTTTGGGTGCCGGGAACGCGAATCACCGTGGCGTCCGAACCGGGCAGGACCAGGGTGTTCAAACGCACCATGTGATCGTATTGCTCATACACCGAATGCTTGCTGGCAATGTTGGGCGAACCCAGCAATTCTTTCAGCATGGCGTCGCCGCGATCAGGAATTGCCAGAGATTCCGCGGTCCAGGCCTGCACCTCATCCAGGTAAGCCGGCCGCCGGGTAGGACGCTCGCATTTGAGCGCTCCTTCGACCACCGCCGCGATGGGTAAATTGATCGCGGGCCGGCCATCTTTGCTGGCACGCAGAAACCCATCATCGGTGACTTGGCCAATCACCGCGGTGTCCAGATCCCACCTTCGGAAAATCGCCATGGCCTCCTCCTCGCGCCCCTGCTCGACCACAAACACCATGCGCTCCTGCGATTCAGACAGCATGATGTCGTAGGCGGTCATGCCGTCCTCCCGCAACGGCACCCGATCGAGATCGATGGCGATGCCCAGACCGGCGCGATCCGCCATTTCAAAAGAAGCGGAGGTCAACCCGGCGGCGCCCATATCCTGCACCCCCACCACCCAATCTTTTTTCATGATTTCCAGACAGGCTTCCAACAACAGCTTTTCGGTGAACGGGTCGCCCACCTGCACGGTGGGCCGTTTCTCTTCCGTGGCGTCGTCGAATTCCGCCGAAGCCATGCTGGCGCCATGGATGCCATCCCGGCCGGTTTTGGCCCCGACATACAGAATCGGGTTGCCCACGCCACCCGCTTTACCCAGAAAAATCTTGTCGGCGCGCGCGACCCCCAGACAAAACACGTTGACCAGGATGTTGCCGCTGTAACAGGCATCAAAATAAATGTCGCCGCCCACGGTGGGCACGCCCACGCAGTTGCCATAGGCGGAGATGCCGGCCACCACGCCGTTGAACAAATACCGGGTGTGCGGTTCGCTGAGCTCGCCAAAGCGCAGGGAATCCAGCAAGGCCAGCGGCCGGGCGCCCATGGTGAAAATGTCGCGCATGATGCCACCCACCCCGGTGGCCGCGCCCTGATGCGGTTCGATGAACGACGGGTGGTTGTGACTTTCGATCTTGAACACCACCGCTAGGCCGTCGCCGATGTCCACCACCCCGGCGTTCTCGCCCGGCCCTTGAATCACCCGCGGTCCTTCGGTGGGCAGGGTTTTGAGATGAGGCCGCGAACTTTTATAACTGCAATGTTCGCTCCACATAACCGAAAAGATCCCCAACTCGGTCAGATTGGGATCGCGTCCCAGGAGTTCCTGGATGCGCTGATACTCCGCCGGCGTCAGGCCGTGTTCGGCAATCAGCGCTTCTGTCAATGGCGGTTCGGGAGTGGAGTTCATGGCGGCTGGCATCAACTGGAATGGATCAAGGAATCAAAAATATAACGGCCATCACGATCCGGCCACAAGGGGTCGGCACAGCGCTCGGGATGCGGCATCATCCCCAGAACGTTTTTCTCGGCGTTGGCAACCCCGGCGATTTGCCCCACCGAGCCATTGGGATTGGTGGTGGCATCCGAACGGCCGGCGGCGTCCGAGTACCTGAGTATGATGCGGTCCTGGTCTTCCAAAGCCTTTAATGTCTCAGGTTCCACAAAATAACCGCCGTCGGCATGCGCCACCGGTATTTTCAACACCGCGTTTTTTTCGCACCGGGAGGTGTAGGGGGTCTGGTTGGATTCCACCCGCAGGTGAACGTATTTGCAGATGAACTTTTGCGAGGCATTTCTGCGCAAAGCGCCTGGAAGCAAGCCGGACTCCACCAGAATCTGGAAGCCGTTGCAGATGCCGAGCACGCGTCCGCCCGCGTTGGCGTACTTGATGATCGCTTTCATGATCGGAGAAAACCGGGCAATGGCGCCGGGCCGCAAATAGTCGCCATAAGAAAATCCGCCGGGCAGGACAATCAAATCGAACGGCTCCAGCACCTGATCCTTGTGCCAGATCCAGTGGGTCTCTTGACCGTAAAGATGCTTGAGAACATGGTAACTGTCATGGTCGCAATTGGAACCGGGGAACACCACCACGCCGCATTTCATAGCCAGATCACTCGCTCCAAAAATTATTCTGTAGATTCCAGGGTGTACCGGTAGGATTCGATCACGGTATTGGCCAGCAGTTTTTCACACATTTCCTGAACACGTTTTTCGGCTTCATCGGATGTGACCCCCGCCAGGCGAATTTCCATGTATTTACCGATCTGCACGCCCTCAACTTCCGGGTAACCCAGGTCATTCAAAGCATGATGGACGGCTTTCCCCTGCGGGTCCAGCACGCCCTTTTTTAAGGTGACATGAATTTTTGCCAGCATACGCGGGTTTCAGGAATTAGGGGTTGCAGGGTATGTTGCAGCAGGCCGTTGGAAAAGGCGAGGCCCAATTATCTCTATTTTCTCCAACATTAACATAGAACATCAGGCTACGCCTAACGGTAAAAAGGTAAAAGCTTTGACTGGCACCCCATAGTGGCTGGGCTTCCATTTCCTCTTTTAAAAGTAAGGAAAATTTATCCTCTTTATTCTCCAGTTTAGATTTGTTAATTTCATTGAATGGAAAATCGCTGGCAGGATAAAGAAGCCAAAAAAGCCATCAAGCAATACGCGGATGTTGTGGAGGATGTGGCGCTCCGGGTTTACACGTCGCGCCTGATCGGGTCCGACCCGGCGCTGGTTCTGCACGGCGGCGGCAACACTTCGGTGAAATCGCGCACCCAAAACCAGCTGGGCGAGGAGGTCGAAGTCCTTTACGTGAAAGGCAGTGGCTGGGACCTGGACACGCTGGAGCCGCCCGGCCTGCCGGGCGTCCAACTGGATTACCTGAGGCGGTTGCGAAAATTGCCCGCGTTGTCCGACGAGGCCATGGTCAACGCGCAACGCACGCACCTGTTGGACGCGTCCTCGCCCAACCCGTCGGTGGAAACGCTCCTGCACGCCTTTCTACCCCACAAGTTTGTTGACCATTCGCATGCCGACGCTATTTTAGTGATCGCCAACCAGCCCCATGCGGAAAAAATCTGCCAGGAAATCTACGGCGACGAGTTGGGCGTGGTGCCGTATATCATGCCGGGGTTCGATCTGGCCAAAGCCGCGGCGGAAGCCTACGAGAAAAACCCACGGGTTGTGGGACTGATATTGATCAACCACGGCCTGTTCACCTTCGGCGGCACGGCGAAGGAAAGTTACGACGCCCACATCAAAGCGGTCACTCAGGCGGAAACCTTTATCAAAAATCAACCGCGCCAGCCGCTGACCCCCGCCAACGATTCCGGGCCGGTCAGTGATGCCGGCATTTTACAAGCCATCGCCCCGGTCCTGCGCGGCCTGTACCGGGAACGGGCCGGCGGCTGGTGGTTGGTGCACCACCGCGAAAGCGCACCGGCCCGCGAGTTCGCTTCCAGCAAGGAATGCAAAACATGGTCACAGATCGGCACCGCGACGCCTGACCACGTCATCCGCACCAAACAGAAACCGCTCCTGCTGAACCCGCAACATCTGGACGATCCCGAACGCCTGCGCTCCGAACTGGAGCAAGCGTTGCAACGCTACGAGCAGGCCTATCACAAATACTTCGTCACCCACCAGGCGAAGCAGGGCGCCGCTCTGAAAGAACTGGACCCTCTGC
>SMVS01000096.1 GCA_004357435.1 Nitrospina sp.
CATGAGTTTCTACTGCCGGATATTCATCGGGAAAAAGGCATGCACTGCATCGACTGCCACGGCATCGAAGAAATAAAAGCGGATGCCAATCAATATCCCACGCTTCATGATGCGGTCCAGGTCCGGTGCGAAACCTGCCACGGGTCCAACTCCAAAGGCCCGGAAGGGTACATGCTGGTGGAAGCCGATCCACGGGCGGAGACATTGCTCACCAAAAACAAACTGAACCCAAACCTGGCAAAAAAAATCAAGATGGGAGACACGGTCATGGCCGGCCCGACCGGGCAACCCCTGCCGCATGTGCTGTATGACCAGGGGAAATGGATCTTGTATTCCAAGGTCAGCGGAAAACCGCATGAAATTCCGGTACTGAAAAATTTAAAGAGAATGCCGCTGGCGCATCAAGTGGCGAAACACATGATCGCCGTCGAGTGCTCGGCCTGCCACGCCCGCTGGTCGGCCAGCGAATGGGGATTGCACGCGATCGCCGAACCGGACGCCAACCTGGAAAACTGGCAGGACTGGAATTTTGCCGACCCGGTTCTGCAACAAATCATGATCACCTCCAGAGCAGAAAACGCGCAGAACCCAGGCATGTTGCTATGGCCAACGGCCCAGGAAACCGCCAACGGCATCGCCGGCAAATGGACACCGGGATTTTGGCGGACCGTGTTCACCGAATCCGGCTGGGACACCATGATTCTCGGTAAAAACAAACGTGGACGGATCTCCATCATGAAACCGCGTTACCAATATTTCATCACGGACACTACAAATTCGTCCAGCTCCGTTTCCCAGCGGGCGCGAGTTCCGGTGTCGCAAAATGGCCGGCCGGGCTTGGTGATGGTGCCACACAGCCCTCACACCATTCGCACTGTCGCCCGTCCCTGCGAGAGTTGTCACATGAATGCGCTGGCGGCTGGACTGGGCGACCCCAATTTGGAAAACGTGGCAGACGGCAAACAGTTTTTGCGGGCTCTGAAATCCACCAACCGACTGCTTCCTGAATTTCAAATCAAGCAAATGGTTTCCGCCGATGGGCGACCGATCCAGAATTCAATGCCGGGCAAGAAAACAAGATTTTTGACGTCACGGGAAATCCAATCACTCAGTAAAATTGGCAGACGCTACAAGGCCTACCGTTATCTCGACCTCCGGCAAAGAAACTTTTCACGGCTGTTGCGACGCAATGTTTTCCCCTACGATGCGAACCACAAGATCAATGAAAAAAAATTCGATTCTCCGCTCTTGAATGAGGAACTTTATTACGACCTGGATAAAAGCCATTTCACTCTCAGGCAAAAACCCATTGTTACGGAGCCGACTCCCCGGAGTCCGGTGGGCGCCATGGACTTGCCGGAACCCGCCGTGCCGCCAACGCCAGTGGCACCGAAAATACCGGTGGCCCAGGCAGAACCGATGGTTCCTGAAATATCCCGAACAACGCCAAGGCAACCGGCATCAACACTATTCGGTGAGGATAATTCTGACGAGCCGGTGAATTCACCTTTAAGAAATTTTTTCAATTCCATATTTCCCAATAATGACGATGCCAACAATTGAGCGACACTTTTAAGGACCCTCATTTTCTGATTTATGAATGCTCCAAAAAAAATATGCGGAATGATTTTGATCTGTTGGGGACTGTGGGGCCAAAGTCTGTGGGCGGAACCCGCCTTGCAAACTGCACCGGCCTGGGCCGAGGTGGAGGGATGCGCTACCTGCCACCGGTTTTCCCCGAATCAACCGGAGAGTACCGCTCCCGATCTTTTTTACGCAGGCAATAAGTTTCAGCAGGACTGGCTGGTCGAGTACCTGCAACGGCCCACTGTGATCCGCCAAGCGGGGCACACCCGTGATCCGGGATTTTTGCAAGGGCAACCGGATTTCACCGGGCCGCATCCGGTTCTCAAACCAAAAGACGCGGCAACTCTGGCCGCCGCCCTCATGACCCTGAAACTTCCAGATCTTGAAACCGTTGCCCTCGCCACCACTCCGCTCTCCGAGGGCAAGAAAGTGCGAATCAAAATTTTGTTCGAGCGAGACTACAGTTGCATCGCCTGCCACGAAAGCTACAATCTGGCGCGGCAACCGAGAGGCGGGGTTTCCGGTCCTTCGCTGATCGATGCCGGCAACCGCCTGCAGGCGGAGTGGGTTTACCTGTGGTTGCAACAACCCAAAATATTTTTGAAAAAAGGACGCATGCCGGTGTATCAATTCGATGAGGAGACCTTGCTCAACCTGACCCGATACATTGCGTCCCACAAAAAAGAAAGCGGAAATAAAAACTGATGGTTCGTTTTATTGATCGCACAAGGGGCAACGGGCCAGGAAAGCGCATGATGGCGTTATCCATCGTCCTGATGTTGATGTCAGGAATGTGGGCCTGCGATCCGGAGCCCACGTCGGCCCCGCCGGGGGCATCCGCTCCGGCTGAACCGGGAAAACCATCTGTCCCGGCGCAACCGGTCACCCGGCAGACGCGCGACACGTACCAGTTTTACTGCGCACAATGCCATGGCCTGAAGGGCAAGGGCGATGGCATCAATGCCCGGTTTCTGACGGTGCCTCCGCGCGACCACACCAAAACGGACTACCTGGAAACACGTAGCGATGCGCAATTATTCGACGCCATCAAACTGGGCGGCCTGGCCGTGGGCCGCGCGCCCTGCATGCCCGCCTGGGGTCACACTTTCAACGATGACACTATTCGTTCGCTGGTCCGTCATATCCGCGAGTTATGCCACTGCGAAGCCTTCTGAAAACGCCGGACGATTTATTTGTCTTGTTCCAGTAAACAGGGTATATTTTTCCAAAAAGCAATGCGGCCCATTGCCACCGGTCCTGACGCTGGCAAACCTACATGATCCACCCTGAAAATCGAGGAATTTACACATGGTAGAAGTGGTTCCGTTCCACGGCCTTCTGTATAACGAAGGCAAGGCTGGCCCGCTGGCCGAGCTGGTAGCGCCGCCTTACGACGTCATCCGTTCCGACTTGCAGGACGCCTTGTACGCCAAAAATCCTTACAACGTGGTGCGCCTGATTTTGGGGCGGCAAAATGAAACGGACGATGACAACAACAACCGTTACACCCGGGCGGCGGTGGATTTTACCAAGTGGCAAGCGCAGGACATTTTAAAAAAGGACGAGCGCCCCGGATTTTATGTGTACAGCCAGGAATATACGTTCAATGGAAAAACCAATAACCGGGTGGGATTTTTTGCGCGGGTCCGGCTGGAGGATTTTAGTGCCGGCAACATCTGCCCGCACGAATTCACGTTGGCCAAAGCCAAGCAGGACCGGACCCGGCTCATCCGTGCCTGCAAAGCCAACTTCAGTCCGGTGTTCGGCCTGTATTCCGACCCCGAAGGCGTACTCGATGGCAAACTGTCGGGGATCGTTCAGCAACCCCCGCTGGCGGTGATCGAGGAGGATGCCATCCTCAACCGGCTGTGGCGGGTGAACGATTCCGCCACTCTGGATTTTTTATCCGCGCAATTCGCGGAGAAAAAAATCACCATCGCCGACGGCCATCATCGTTACGAAACCGCTCTCAGCTACCATCAGGAAAACGGATCGCAGGTTCCCGATTCGGCGCACATCATGATGTTCCTCACCAACCTTGACGCGCAATCGCTGGCCATTTATCCGATTCACCGGCAAATCAAATGCCCCACTGCGTTTCGAAAAGAGGAGTTTTTAAAAAACCTGGAGCCTTATTTTGCGGTGGTTCCGCTGGAGAACAATTTATCGGCGGATGCGTTGACGGCGCTTCTGGAGGAAGCGGGTCAAAAAGACATCGCTTTCTGCGTCTACCTCGGTGGCGGCGACGCCGTTTTGTTGCAACTCAAAGACGTGGAACAGATCGTTCCATTCATGGCCCCGGAAGATTCCCCCGACCTCAAAGCGCTGGACGTTTATCAACTGCATGCCCTGGTTCTGAAAAAAATCATGGCGATCGACACCCAACTGCCGGCGCATCAGCAATACATCACTTACAACGTCCGCACCCGGGAATCCATGGAAAATGTGGATTCCGGTAAATTCGATCTGGTATTTTTTATGAACGCCACTCCCATCACCCAGGTGCGCGAGCTCGCCGAAAAAGGCATCCGCCTACCGCAGAAAGCGACTTACTTTTATCCCAAACTTCTTTCGGGTCTGGTGATCAACCGCTTTGAACCATGAAAATCATCAGCGCCAAATACCTGACCAGCGCTGTCAAGGCGGACCAATACCCAGAAACCGGCTTCCCGGAATTTGCATTTGTGGGCCGGTCGAACGTCGGTAAATCCTCGTTGATCAACTCTCTGCTGGTGCGCAAGAAGCTGGTGAAAACCAGCTCCACGCCGGGCAAAACTCAGATGATTAATTTCTTCAAAGTGAACAACGAACTGATTTTCACCGACCTGCCCGGTTATGGATTCGCCAAGGTGCCTGCCCGGGTTCAAAAAGAATGGCAAAACATGATCGAACAGTATCTCACCGGACGCAAGACCCTGCGATTGGTGATTTTCATTGTGGATATGCGACGCAAACCAACGGACCTGGACCTGAAAACGAAAGAATGGTTTGATGCCATCGGGATCGATTTTGTATTGGTGGCCACCAAGGCCGACAAGTTGTCGCAACCCGAACGCAATCGGCAAATGAAAATCATTCGAGAGAGATTTATGGAAGGTTCCGATCAGAAATTGATCGCGTATTCCAGCAAGTCCAACCGGGGCCGGAAAGAACTTTGGAATTGCTTGACGAAAAAACTGGCCTCGCCAGCGTGACGCTGGCCGGCGAAGCGCCGGGGCTGAATGGGTCGAACTCTATCCCGCTCTCAACCATTGTTGGGCATCATTCAAAGAGTACAGCTCCCTGCCTCCCCCGCCGGGGGTCAGCCCCACATTTCGTCCGGGATCTCCAGACGGTCGACTTTTTTGCCGCCGACAATATGCGAATCAAGAATTTCATCCACATCTTCCGGCTTCACTTTACAGTACCAAACCCCTTCCGGATAAATCACGACGATCGGTCCGGTGGAACAAGGCCCCATGCATCCCGTGGTGGTGAGAATCGCCTGACCAAAAAGCTGTTTGGCTTCGATTCCCATTCCGAACTTCTCGTAAACTTCATTCGCTTGGGTCTCCCCGCACGAACCTCGGGGGTGCCCCGCCGGGCGGCTATTGGTGCAGACCAGTATGTGCCGCGCTGGTTTTGGCATAGGATGTCCTCCAACTTAAATAAATAAATATTATTAAAATAAGTCCCAACCGAAAATGAGAACCCGGGGCCACGCGCTTAACGGTGGCTTACCAGGCAAGGGCTCGGCTCAGCCCCCACAGTCCCCGCTTGGGAAATTTGTCCGAATATAAAGTCCGGTAGTATACTATAATTGCTAACGGTTTCACGGTTCCTTAAAAATTTATTTCAACGGGAATACCGCCACCATTCTCATTTCCATGTCCAAAATTACCGAGCGATTCGACTCCCGGCAGCTGGTCGAAACACTGAGTTCCGTCATCCACCCTGCCGTGGTGAGGGTGAAGCACACGGCGCTGGCCGGCGACGCGTCGACGCGTCAGTATTTCCGATTGCAACTTGAAGGCGGCCCTGCGTTCTCCGGTCCACGCACCCTGGTGCTGATGCAGTTGCCCCAGCCGGAGAAAAACAAAAACAACAATTTTATTGCCATCCAGACGTTTTTATCGGGTTTGAGTTTGCCGGTGCCCAAGTTGCACCATTACGACCAAGCGAACGGCTTGTTGTTCCTGGAAGATTGCGGTGACGAAACATTGGAGACGGCCCTCCTCCAGGCGGACCGCGCCTCTCTGGAGAGTTATTACATCCGCGCCGTGGACTTGCTGTTCACCATGCAGGATGAAGCCACGCGCGCCATCGATTCAAAGTGCCCCGCCCACGGCTTGCGGTTTGATGTGGACAAACTGATGTGGGAAATGGATTTCATGCTGGAGCATTTTGTCGGCGGCCTTAAAAACACAGTTTTGGACTCGCCCACGCGCGAGGCCCTGCGCGGCCAACTCACCCGGCTGTGTGAAGTTCTCGCCCGCCAACCGCTTTGCTTCACCCATCGCGATTTCCACAGCAGAAATTTGATGGTGCGGGAGGGAAACCTGGTCATGCTCGATTTTCAGGATGCTCGCATGGGCCCGTGTCAATACGATCTGGCGTCCCTGCTTCGCGATTCCTACCTCCAACTTGCGGACGATCTGGTCTGGAAAATGGTGGACCGGTTCCGGGAACATAAACAAGACCGCGAGGGGACGGCACTCAACCGTGAAGATTTCAACCGGGTCTTTGATTTCATGTCGATCCAGAGAAATTTAAAAGCGGTGGGGACCTTTGCCTATCAAAGCGTGATCAAAAACAACGACCGCTACTTAAAATATATTCCGCCCACACTTGATTACGTGAAAAACGCTCTCGCCAGGCAGACTGAACTGAATCCTCTGCGCGAAGTTTTACAAAAAGTCCTGCCCGAATTGAAGAAGGATTGAAGATAATCTCATGTCGCTTTTGAAACGTTACGTATTCAAACAATTCCTCCAGATTTATGGGCTCACGTTGGGAGGATTGGTCGGAATTTTTGTGATCATCGATGCGTTCGAACGGCTCGACGAATTCGTCAGAAAAAGCGCTCCCATCTCGGATTTCGTTCTTTATTACGTTTACAAAATTCCTTTCATTTTATTTTTCATGGCGCCGCAATCCGTCCTGCTGGCCACCGTCATCACTCTGGCAACCTTATCGCGGAACAACGAGTTCACTGCCATGAAGGCCTGCGGCATCAGCGTCACCCGGATCACTCTGCCCATTCTGAGTGCTTCGGTGATCATTGCATTGCTGGTGGTGACCCTCAACGAATTCGTCACCCCAATCACCAGCACCCGCATGAACTACCTGTACAACGTGCAGGTGCGGCTCGTCCAAGATGAGACGCAACAGGTGCGCAACCAGATTTGGCATCGTTCGGGCGATGGTTCCATCTGGAGTATCGACACCTACGACCCGGTACGATCCCTCATGAAAGGGGTCAGTATTTTTTATTATGATGAGGGGTTCAGCATCCAGCGCCGCATCGATGCCGAAAAAGTTTTGTGGAATGGCCAGCAGTGGGAATTCATGAACGGCGCCATTCGATTTTTTAAACCGGAAGGGATAAGCCAGACTCGTTTCTTTGAAAAAGAAATTTTTCCAACCCCGGAAACCCCGGACGATTTCAAAATAATCCATAAACGTTTGGAAGAAATGAGCGGACGGGATATCTATCAGGAAATCCTGGAGCTGGAATCGCAAGGAATCGACACCTCCAAAAAATGGGTGGACTTCAATCATAAACTCGCCTACCCCTTCCTGGCGGTGGTGCTGGCCCTGGTCGGCATCCCGCTTTCCCTGCGTTCCAGCCGTCAGGGCGGCCTGCTGTTTTCAGTCGCCATGAGCCTGGTTTTGGGATTTGTATTTTCCTTTTTGTACGCGTTCAGCATATCCCTGGGCCATGGCGGAACCCTGCACCCGGTACTGGCCGCGTGGGGTCCCAGCCTGTTGTTCACCTGTATCGGTTTATATCTATTGCTGACTCTGGACAGCGAAAAGCTCCTGCCATTCTAAAACGATGCAAAAAATTGCCGCCATTGATATCGGGTCCAACACCGTGCGTCTCCTCATCATGGAGATCTCTGCGAACGGCGACTTTCGTGAAATTGATTCAGCGCGAGTGATCTGCCGGTTGGGGGAAGGCCTGCATAATGAAAAGCGTTTGCTGGAATCCCGGATGGCACTGACCCTGCAAACCCTGCAAAATTTTCGCGACCGGTGCCGCGAGCACGGGGACATCGCCATTCATGCCGTCGCCACCAGCGCCGTTCGAGAATCTTCCAATGGTGAGGAATTTGTGCGGCGGGCGCGCGAGCAAGCGGGGCTGAC
>SMVS01000097.1 GCA_004357435.1 Nitrospina sp.
CAGCTCGAAGCGCCCGGCCCGGTCCTTCACCGCGCCGGTGAAGGCGCCTTTGACGTGACCAAAAAATTCGCTTTCGTAAAGTTCGCGGGGGATGGACGCGCAATTGACCCGGATGAGCGGCCGCGCCCCGCGCGGACTGCGCTGGTGAATTTCATGGGCGATGAGTTCCTTGCCGGTGCCCGACGCCCCAAAAATGAGCACGCCCGCATCGGTGGGAGCGACCATTTCGACCTGCCTTAAAATATTTTGCAGAGCTGGACTTTGCCCGACCATCCCGCCGATGGTCTGCAATTCCAAGACCTCTTCCTGCAGGTATTCGTTTTCCATCTCCAATTGTTTTCTGAGGCGGCAAATTTCTGTATAAGCGTTATTTTTTTCCTCCTCGATTTTTTTCCGCGCGGAGATGTCGCGGGAAAAACCCACCGCATACTCGCGTCCTTCAAACTCGATAAAATTCACTTTGATTTCCATGGGAATGACGCGGCCGTCCTTGGTGCGATGCTCGTCCTCAAAGGCAACCGCTTTTTTCTTTTGCAATTCTTTCCAGAATTTTGCCCAGCTCTTTTTCGTGGAATGCGGATTGATGTCCTGAATGGTCCGGCCCACCAATTCTTCGCGCGTGTAGCCCAGCAAGTCGCAAACCGCCTGGTTGACGTGCTGGATGCGCGCCTCACTGTCGTGCCAGATGATGCCGTCTGTAGAATTTTCAATGGTGAACAGCGCCAGCCCCGGAGCATTTTCGATTGGTGAGTTTTTTTGCATCGCAAGACCCGTTACAAAGGTAAGAGGCGGCCAACTTCAGCCCAGGATCATTATGCACGAATTTGCGTAATAGTGATACTAAATTTCGTTAACTACGAAATATAGTAGTATCCGGCCTCTGCTGGATATGACGTATCTAACCAAAATTAAAGGGCTTTTCTGAAATCAAAGATTTGGCACGATCTGTGCCTTATAGGATAATAGAAGGCATTGCAGGTCCACTCAAACAGAAGGTGACACCATGAAAAGCAACCAAAATGAAGTTTCAGATCAAGCTAAATTGCAACTCCAGGGGATCAGCCATTATGGGTTGAACGTCCGCAATATGGAGCGGGCCGAAAAATTTTATACCGGTGTTTTGGGATTTCCAGTCATCATGCGCACCCGCACCAACGCCGGATTACAGCATGTCGAAGTGGACGCCGGCAATGTGGCGATCGCTTTGTTTGAATCGCCGGAGCTGGATTTAACGGCCGCGCAGAAAACCATGACCGAGGACGGCTACCTGCATTTCGCGTTTGCCGGGGACTACGCCCGCTTCGATGAAATTCTAAAATCCCTTAAAGACAGCGGCGTGGCAATGGATGGTGAACCGCGCGACTGGGGCAATGGCGTTTCGGTTTATTTCCGCGATCCCGACGGTCATCAGTTGGAAATCCATTTCGATAAATAACATTTGTTCACCCGAGGCAACGCATAACCCTAAGGAACAGGATCATGACACAGCAAACGACAGAACTCGACATCAGTATTTATCCACCCGAATCGCAGGGCGTGGGCCAGTTCGACGGCGGCCGGATCACCGAGATCAAACCCATCGGTTTTCCGCAAGATGGCCCGGTTTCGCCGCACCTGGGTCCGCTGTTTTACTGGGCCTGGGCGACGGCCAAGGGTTACGGCAAGATCGGCATGCATCCGCACCAGGCGTTCGAGATCATGAGTTACGCCCTGGAGGGTGAAATCGGCCACACCGATTCGTTGGGAACGAAAAGCCGGGTCAAAGCCGGCGGGGCGCAGGTCATGCAAACCGGTTCGGGCGTGTCGCATGAAGAGGAAACGGTGGGCGACCACAACGAGTTTTTTCAGATCTGGTTCGAGCCGAATCTGCGGGAAGCGGTGACGCGGGCTCCCACCTACCGGGAGTTTGCCAACGAGGATTTTCCGGTTGAAGAAAAAGATGGAGTGCGCATCAAATCCGTTATTGGCGGCGGCGCGCCGATCACCCTGGTGGCGGAAGCGGCCATGCAGGACGTGGTCATCCAGCCGGGGCATCGCTATCAACGCGGCCTCGCCGCGGGCCGTACATTGGCGATGATGATTATTAGCGGCAACGGGGTGCTGTTGGACGAGGCCACTCAGGGGAAACATTATCTCGAGCCCCGGTATTTTGCCATCGTGCATGCCGGGGAACCGGGGGTGGTGTCCTTGCAGGCGGAAGGCGACCAGGCTTTGCGGGCCGCCATTATTGAAGTGCCGGCAACGGTGGATTATCCGCTGTACCGGAATGGAAAATAGGAGGAACATATCATGTCTAAAAAATTATCCGTATTAGTGATGGGAGCAACCGGCGCCCAAGGCGGCGCTGTGGTCCGGCATTTGTTGCCGAAGGGTCATCAGGTCCGTGCCTTGACGCGCAACCCCGATTCTGCCAAAGCCAAGGCGCTCAAAGAGCAGGGCGTGGAAGTGTTGAAGGGCGACTTCACCGATGCCAATTCTCTAGTGCAGGCGGCCCGGGGGATGGACACGATGTTTGCCATGACCACTCCGTTTGAAGCTGGCATGGCGGCGGAGACGAAGCAAGGCGTGGCTCTGGCCGATGCGGCCAAGCAGGCAGGCGTCGGTCATTTGGTTTTCAGTTCGGTGGGTAGCGCCGACCGCAAAACCGGCATTCCCCATTTTGACAGTAAGTACGAGGTGGAAAAACACATCGCCACTCTTGGCATTCCTTACACGGTCAGCGCGCCGGTATATTTTATGGACAACTGCCTGGGTCCCTGGTTTTTGCCTTCCATTCAGGAGGGGGCACTTAAGTTTGCGATGCCGGCGGACCGCCCCCTGCAACAAGTGTCGGTCGATAACATCGGCGCTTTTAACGCGGCATTGATCGAGCGGCGGGACACCGTGTTCGGCCAGCGGTTCGATTTTGCCGGTGACGAATTGACCGGAGAGCAAACGGTTGCCGTGATCTCCCAGGCCAGCGACCAGACCATCGGCTACGCAGGGTTCGATCCGGAGCTCATGCGGGCCGACAACTCCGACTTCGCCGATATGTTTGCCTGGTTCAACAAAGTGGGGTATGCGGTGGACACAAAAAAACTGCGCCAGGACTTTCCAGAAGTGCCATGGCAGTCTTTTGAAGAGTGGGCCAGCCAGCAAGACTGGAGCGCCATCAAATAGAACTTCACCTTCTTGAGGGAAGCCTGTGAAACATTATGCCCATAAAATCGGCGCGGTGATGTATTTCATCTGGGGGTTGTTACACCTCAAGGCAGCATACAGCGTATATCAGCTGGGGACCACTTTGGAAGTGGGAATGGTCCAGGGCCGGGTCTATCAAGGCGCCTGGAACCTTCTGTTCTTTGCTCTGGTCGGGATGACTGTGGCAGTTGTGTTCAACTGGCACAACAGCCGCCTCGGTTACTGGATCAACCTGATCACCGTGAGCGTGACAGATATCGGATTCATTGCCTTCGTGCTGGTCCCCGGTTACCTTCCGGTTTTTCCCGGGATTCTGGGTCCGGTGTTCTGGGTGCTGGGAGTTTTATTCAGCACCATCGGTCTTTTCGCATCAGTAAAAAACACACAGACAAAACCTGCAATTGACTCATGAAACAAAGTTCATTTTAATGATGCGCAACATAATTTTGGAGGAGAGCTATGTTAAAGGAAATAAGCAAAAACGTTGTGAAATGGGCCTTATTGTCAGCTTCCGTCCTTTTCTTTTTCGGGTGCAATT
This sequence comes from Nitrospina sp., assembly GCA_004357435.1. GTDB lineage: Bacteria > Nitrospinota > Nitrospinia > Nitrospinales > Nitrospinaceae > SMVS01. The sequence continues at coordinate 3,719 of SMVS01000097.1, forward strand.
CCATGCCTGCCAACGAGCCACCTGTGGCTGAGAAGACTGAGGATGCGCAGCCTGCAGAGGAGAAAAAAGAACAACTTGTATGGGACGCAGGAGCAGTTCAACTGGAACTTAAAAAGTTAGCGGATGGTGTCTATGCATTTTATCCCACCGATGCTAAAGAAAAAAATTCGAAAGGATATCCGGTTGCCACCTCCGGTGGTTTTGTTGTCGGTGACAATGAAGTACTCGTTATCGAATCAATGGTGAACAAAAGATTGGCAGAACAGGTCATGGGTTTTGTAAAGCAGGTTACCGACAAACCGATCCGGTATCTGGTCAACACCAGTTACCACGGTGACCATGCTTATGGGAATTACGTTTTTCCCAAAAGTGTGTCCATCATTCAACACCGGAAAACCAAAGAGTTCATGGACAACACCGAAGCGTTTGAAGCGGACAAACAATTCATGGTCCAGTACTTCGGCGCCAACCGTGGGATTGAGGATGTCATAGCGCGGACCGCAGATATTGTTGTAGACGATGGCGACGTAAAAACCCTTGATCTCGGTAATAAAAAAGTTCAGATCATACATATGGGATATGCACAAACCGAGGGGGATTTGTTTGTTTGGGTGCCGGGGAGCAAAGTTTTCTGGACGGGGAATCCGGTGGTGGCGCAGCCGCCAGCTTTGCCCTGGCTGTTGGATGGAAAGCATGAAGAGGTTTTAGCTACCCTGAAAAAAGTTCGCAAATTTCTTCCGGAGGATGCGGTAGTCGTTCCCGGTCATGGAGTCCCCATTCAACCTAAGGACATTGATTTTATGATTCGATACCTGGAATCATTGCACAAAGAAGTGAAAAACGCTGTTGAACAAGGAATGACTGTTGAAGAAGCGCAGAAAGTCATTACCCTGCCCGATTTTCAAGGTTATGCTCTTTTCGGCTGGGTCCATTCGGGAGTCAATGTGCCCGCAACGTATAAAGATATTTCCAATTAAAAGAACCGCAATTATTGAGAAAGGATGGCGTGATGGAATTTTCGGAACTGGTGCGGCGCCGGGCCAGTGTTAAATCTTTCGACCCGGATAAAACGATCCTCGATGCCGAATTGAAGGAACTGTTCGATGAGGTGGTGTTGAGTCCGAGTTCGTTCAACCTCCAGCACTGGACCTTCATCGCCGTCAAAGACCGGGCCATGAAAAAGAAATTGAAGGAGGCGGCTTTTGGTCAATCTCAAATAGCGGATTGCGCGGTGGCGGTGCTGGTGTGTGGCAAGCTGGACGCGTTTAAAGACGCACCTGAAATATATAAAAACACTCCGCAGGAAATTCAAAACCTGGTTCTGCCCAAGATCCACAACTTTTACGCCGGCAATCCTCAACTGCAACGCGACGAGGCCATCCGCAGTGCTTCGTTGGCGGCCATGACATTGATGTATGGCGCCACCGATCGGGGCTGGGCGACGTGCCCCATGATCGGGTTCGATCCGTCAGCGGTGTCGAGACTGTTGAGCCTGACCTCCAACCTGATTCCGGTCATGTTCGTCGCCATCGGCCACCAGAAAACCCCGCCGCGGCCCCGCAGCTATCGCCACCCGGTCGAACAGGTCGTGCGCCTCAACAGTCTCACCGGTCCCCCCCTGGCGGGGGAGGCAAATGGCTGACCTCTGGTTTCATGCCTAATAATTGTTGAGCGCAAGTTGAAGCTCTGACAAGTTACCCGCGGAGGTACTCTGCCTAGCGTGTCGCCAAGTGACTAAATTAGGATGTAGCCTCGATGGTGAGCGTTGTGTGGGCGCAAACCAGCGGGACTTTCCTTCTTTAAAACAATGATATAAAGAGGCCCCTCTAACGGGTATTAAAAATTGTCACACTCGGTATCCCCCAACGGACAAAAATTGTCCCATAATTTTTAGATATAACTCATCAAAATTCAATGATTTGTATGGAATCCCATACAAAATTGCTACCGAGGTTGTACCCGTTTGACCAATATTTTGTACATTTACAATAAAGGAAAATTTAATAGAATTTTAAAAGGCTTACTTCTAAAGGTGTTGACCTGTTTTTTTAATTATCTCTGGAATGGCACGGATTTTGCTGTACTTAGAGTGAATCCAAAAAACTGAATAGGGGTTACGAGAAAACCCCTCGCCATCCCCCCGGAAATTTTTTTGAGGGGTTTTCTCGGACCGATTCGTATTAAACGCGGGGCTTGATTGAGAGGAGAAGTGCCATGTTCTACGAAGTTCGAATTAAAAATCCAGATGGATCGTTGAAAAAAGTAGTGACGCAAAGCACTTTACAAAAATTGCATTGGGAAAATTTTCAGAAAGCTGAAGATGGTATTGGCCTGGTGACCGCCAGCCGACCCCAGGTTCCGGCATGGGTAAAACAGAATCTGGACGCTATCTATCCTGAATCAGGCGATAACTACTGATCGTATTTTTGAAGGTAACTTGCGATGCCGGAAATTTGTATCCGCAGTCTCATGTCGCGAGATTAATCGCCATGCCTGGAGTGCTGGCAACAGTTTCCTGGCTCAAATTACAAAATCGCCCCACCGTCCCCAATCCGGTGTGGCCCCGATGAGTTTCCTTTTTTTCCTCCCCAAGAGGTTGGGCGGCGTATTCGTCCGATTCACTCCACCCTCATAGATATTTTTCATTTCATCTTTTATGCAATTTCCCCACATTCTATTGTAGATTGTTCCTCCAGGTTTTAACCTATTCATCCGAGGCGGATTTTGGCACGATTCCAGTTGGGTATCACTCGCGTTCCCCATCAACACACCGTCATCCAGATCTATCAGGTGCTTGATGTGGCCATGAACATCATGAGCATCGGCCAGTATTCAGTGATGATCCCGGGGCTGGCCAGCGATCAGGTTCGACAAAATCCAGACACCCAATTGGTCACGACGATCGGTTTTGGCCGGATGTTCTGGTTGTTTGCCTGGCACGGCATGCAACCCCGGCACATGCAGGACTTCGAGGAATGGCAGGGAGAAGAGGGTCACATCCTGCCAGCCACCGAGGGCGACCTGGCGGTGGTGCTGTCCTCCAACCGCAAAGATTGTGTGATGGACCTGGCCGGGCAAGTGGAGCGACAGTTGCAAGGCATGGTTGTAAAAGTTGATGAAGTGCACAGTGTTGCCGCGACCGAGTGCGATGCTGGAGCGGCCGAGTTGCCGGAAGAATTATTCATCGACAGTGCAGAACCGGATTTCACTGGAGGGTGTTTTCTTTTTACCCAACGGTACCGGTTTGAGCGTCCCGCAACTCCGGGAATTCACTTTCAGAAAGCGGTCCAACTTTCCGGCCGGCAAAACGAAATGCTGGTTCATGGCTTGCCTTATGCCGGGGAGCAGGAGCAGGGAGAGATGCTGACAGTCTACATGCGCGATCCCTCTGTGCTGGAGAGTGTTTTTCAGCGTATGATGATGGATTCGCCCGCTGACCCGGCCCGGCACTGGCTTCAGGATTGCCCAGCCGTATCCGGGACTTTATTTTTTGTGCCTTCGCTGGATGTCCTGACCGGACTGCGCATGGGAGGAATCCGTATGAACCGGTTTTCTGCCACCCAGCAATTCAAATAACCCCTTGCAGGGGAGGCAATGGGCTGAACTCTGTGCATCATGCCTAATAGTTGTTAGGTGCAAGCAGAGTGTGACCCTTTTTACTCCGGGCCTTGCCCGGTTCATTTTTTTGAAAGAGTTCATTGATGAGCAATTCTGAGCTTTCGGCGGATGATTTGGAAGTTTTGAAACAAACCGCACTGAACAATCCTAATGATGTGACGGCCCATTTGGATTTGGGCGCTGGCCTGATTGGTCAGATGAAGGGTCAGGAAGCCTTGGAGGCGTACATGAAAGCCGTCCGGCTTCAGCCGGAAAATGCCAAGGCTCACTTTGGCCTGGCGAAGGCCTTCGATGCTCTCCGGCGTTATGACGAGATGATCGACGCTTTTAAGGAGGCGACATTTCTGGCTCCGGACTGGGCAGAAGCTTCCTACAATCTGGGTCTCGCTTTGATGGTGGTGGGCCAATACGAGGACGCGGGCGAATCTCTTCAGCAGACAGTGAAGATTCAGCCGGATCATGCGGAAGCGCATCGAGTGCTCAGTCTCGTGTACGGCCTCACCGGGGAAAAAGATGCCGCCGAATTTCATAAAAAAGAAGCCGCGCGATTGAATCCCGAACTCAAAGCTTGAGCCCTTGAGTGGCAGCGTTTTTCATAAATCAAATGACCCGGCGTGATAGGCACTTTCATGCTGGGCACCAACGAATAATCTGGGGCAATGCAGATTCCCGGTATTCCATCACCGTGAGCTTTAAATAATTATTGAAATGCCATGGATGATATTTAAATCAGCCCGGCCGTGTTCCTCTATTCTCAGGGAAAGCGGCGTGCCTCAAGATGATATAGTTGGAGTTTGGTGGCCTAAAAGCCGTTACAAGACTACTCGAATCAATTGATTTAGGTGGTTGACAGCTTGCTCAATTTTGGTTAAAAATTATATTTATCCGTATTTTTCACTCATATTATGGTGGGTAGGTGGTTTTCCCCCTCATCCGAGAAAATACCAGATTTTTGACCATCTAAAGCATATTTCCCTTCTAAAGGGCCTTTATTTTAGGTGGAATGTCCATTATACTAAATAAATCAATAAGTTGATCCGATATTTCCAGAGTTTCATTGGAGTCGCAAATGAAATTGCAGCTTTGATTTTAACGATTTAAAGCGTTAGGAATTTTGATGGCTAAAGCACCTGCCAAGGGAGTCGCAGGCACTCTACAAGAAATTTTGACCAACCTTCAGACTCAGGTGAAGGACCGCACTTTAGAGTTGGAGGCCGCGAACAAAAAGATCGCTGAACTGTCTCAGGGCGCTGGACCGGACCTCAGCGGCGATCTGAAAATGGAAAAAATCAAACGCGAAGAAGCGCAAAAAGCGTTTAAAGAATCCCAGGAAAAAGTGGCCACCCTCGAAAAAGAACTTAGCGAAGCCAAGTCTGCCGTTCCCGAGACAGGCCCTTCCAGCGCTGAGTTGGAGGCTGAAGTTGTAAAGCGCACCCAGCTTGAGCGGAGCCTTGCTGAACGCACCGAAGAACTCCTCAGCACGAATAAAAAACTGGTTTCGGAATCCGACGCCCGGCGGAGCGCGGATGACGCCTTGAAAGCCGAGCAGGCGGAGTTGGCCAAAGGCGGGGATGGCACCGGGGCTTCCGATGTGATGCTCAAATCAGAAGTCGAGAGACGGGAAAAGCTGGAGGCCGAACTCAAGCAAACCCAGGCGGACCTCGAGGCCGCCTCGAAAAAATCCTCCGAGGGTTCCGGGACGGCAGAAGATCTGCAGAAAAAACTCGACGAAGCCATTAAATCTGAAGAGACCCTTAAAAAAGATAAAGACGATCTGGCGAAAGCCAAGACGGACCTGGAAAGTCAAGTCAAGGATTTGCAGGAAAAACTGGAATCCGCGGAGACGGCCTCCGCCGAGGAGTCCGGCGCCGAAGATGTGATGCAACAGCAGGTCGACGAACTGCGTGAATCCGAGGAAGCGCTTAAAAAGGACAAGGCGGATTTGGAAGCCCAACTCCAGGGAGTTCAGGGTGAGTTGGGCGCCAGCCTGAAACAATCGTCGGAAGGTTCCGATGTGGCGGAAACCCTCCAAAAAAAGGTTGACGAAGTCCGCAAGTCTGAAGAGGTCCTCAAAAATGACAAGGCGCAATTGGAGACCCAGGTCAAGGAGTTCAAAGAAAAGATAGACGCCATCAACCTTGAAACGGCCAAAAGCTCGGGTGCGACCGATGTCATGCAACAGCAGATTGAGGAAGCACGCGAGGCCGAGGAACAAGCGCAAGCCGCTAAACTTGATTTGGAAAAACAGGTCCATGAAAGTATGGACATGTTGGAATCCACTAAAAAGGAAGTGGCGGACCTTAAGACGGATCGCGAAAAATTGGACGGGGAATTCAAAGATGTTCAGGGCAAGCTGGATGAAGCTTTGAAGGCTTCGGCCGAAGGTTCCGGTGCCGCTGAAGCATTGCAGAAACAAGTCGATGAAATCCGCGAGTCCGAAAAAACACTAAAAGATGAGAAAGGTCAGTTGGAAGGCCAGCTCAAGGGAGCTCAAGCCTCCCTGGATTCCGCATTGAAACAATCGGCGGAAGGTTCTGGTGCGGCGGAAGCTCTGCAGAAGCAAATCGATGAAGTCCGCAAATCCGAAGAAGCTCTCAAGACCGCCAAGACCAAGCTGGAAGACCAGGTCACGGAAATGAAGGACAAATTGGATGCCTCCAGCCTGGACACCGCCAAGAGTTCGGGCGCCATGGAAGCGTTGCAAAAGCAGATGGGGGACATGCAAAAAACCAATGAAACTTTGAAGGGCGAAAAAGTAATTTTAGAGGAG
>SMVS01000098.1 GCA_004357435.1 Nitrospina sp.
GATCGTTTTCAAAAAAACCTGCAGTCGATCCAAACCATGATCCAGAACGAACAATGGGACACCTTGCTGGAAACCTTTGACAGCGCCAACGCGCATCGGGAGAAACTTGTGGGGTCCAACAAATGATCATCGCGATAGACGGGCCGGCGGGCAGTGGCAAAAGCACCGTCGCCTGCATTCTGGCCGCCCGCTTGAAGTTTCGCTACATCGAAACCGGGTCCATGTACCGGGCGGTCGCCTGGAAGGCGCAACAACAGGGCATCCGGCCCGAAGACCGGGACAAGGTGGCCGCCGTAGCACAAACGATTGCCATCGAATTTCGACCCGGCGTCGACCACCAGCAGGTGTGGGTGGAAGGTCAGGAGATCACGGCGCAACTGAAAACGGAAATCATCGGCAGTCTGGCGGCTTCGGCCGCCGCCATTCCGGAGGTGAGAAAAGTGCTCACCGAAAAACAGCGCGCCATGGGGCGGGAAGGCAACGTGGTGATGGACGGCCGTGATATCGGCACCGTGGTGTTCCCGAACGCGGAAAAAAAATTTTTCCTGGTAGCCGATCCCGTCGAGCGGGCCCGGCGCCGTTACGATGAAATGAAAGCGGCCCAGCCTGACCTGGACCTGGAACAGGTCGTCCGGCAGGTCAAGCAACGCGATTACGAAGATGAAAACCGGGCCGTGTCGCCGCTCAAACCGGCGGAAGATTCCATCTTACTGGACACGACCCAACTTAAAATTGAAGAAGTGGTGGAGCGCATGATGCGCGCCATTCAACCCGTATCGAATGTATAATATCTATTAACCTTCAAAAGCAACACATAAGGAGAAACACCGTGCAGGAACTAGATTTCGGAATTGATGAAACGGCGGATGAGGAAGAATTGACGGCAGAGGAAATGGCCGCGCGCCAGGAGATGGAACAATATTTTGAAACCAGCCTGACCAATTTCCGGGAAGGCGAAATCATTCGCGGTAAAGTGTTGACCCTGGCGAACGGGATGGTCACCGTGGACGTCGGGTTCAAATCAGAGGGCGTCATCAACCTCAACGAGTTTCCGGCCGCAGAGAAAGAACTGGAGATCGGCGATGAAGTCGAAGTGTTTCTGGAACGGGTGGAGGACAACGATGGCATTGTGGTCCTCTCCAAGGAAAAGGCCAATAAAATCAAAATCTGGGAGAATCTGGTCTCCGCTTTTGAAAAGGAAGAACTGATCGAAGGAATCGTCGTCGCCAAGGCTAAAGGCGGCCTCACCGTGGACATCGGCCTCAAAGCCTTTCTGCCCGGATCGCAAATTGATTTGCGCCCCGTCCGCAATCTGGAAAAACTGATCGGCGAAAAGTTTGAGATGAAAATTATCAAAATGAATAAGAAGCGCGGCAACATCGTTCTGTCGCGCCGAATCCTTTTGGAGGAGGAGCGCAAACTGGCCCGCGCCGGCACGTTGGAAAAAATGGAAGAAGGCAATCAAGTCGATGGCATTGTCAAGAACATCACCGACTACGGTGTCTTCATCGACCTCGGCGGCATCGACGGACTGTTGCACATCACCGATATGTCTTGGGGCCGGGTCAACCATCCCTCTGAAATGTTTGCGATCGGCGACAAGGTCACGGTCATGGTTCTCAAATACGACCGTGAGAAGGAACGCGTTTCCCTGGGTTTGAAACAGATCACTCCCGATCCCTGGGTCGATGTCGAAACCAAGTACCCGATCAAAACAAGGATCAATGGCAAAGTGGTCAGCATCACCGATTACGGCGCGTTCGTTGAGTTGGAAAAAGGCATCGAAGGACTGGTGCACGTCTCCGAGATGTCCTGGAGCCGGCACGTCAAACATCCCAATAAAATTGTCGCCATCGGGGACATGGTGGAGGCGGTGGTCCTCACCCTCGACAAGGATAAAAAACGTATTTCCCTCGGCATGAAACAGACCGAGCCCAACCCCTGGGATGAAATTGAGAAAAAATATCCCATCGGGTCAGAAGTCCAGGGCATTGTCCGCAACCTGACCGACTTCGGAGCGTTTGTCGAATTGGAAGACGGAGTCGACGGGTTGATTCATATCTCCGATCTCTCCTGGAACAGAAAGATCAAGCATCCCTCTGAAGTTCTGAAGAAAAAAGATGAGGTGACCGCCGCGGTGCTGAATCTGGACAAGGACGCTTGCCGCATTTCCCTCGGCCTGAAGCAACTCATGCCCGATCCGTGGGACAAGGTGCCGGAGAATTATCCGCTTGGCCATGTGGTGGAAGGCACCATCATCAAGGTGACCACCTTCGGAGCCTTTGCCGAATTCGGTGACGGACTCGAAGGCCTGATTCACCTCTCTCAACTCAGCTCCAAAAAGATTGCTCAGACAGAGGATGCGGTGAAGGTGGGCGATGCGATCAAGGCCAAAGTAGTCAAGATCGACGCGGCGGCCAAGAAAATCGGATTGAGCATCAAGGCTTATGAAGAAAATCTGGATCCTTCTCAAATTGAGGAAATCCCGTTGGATGAACCACAAGAAGAGGCGAGTGAAAATGAAACCAACTAAACCCTTTCACCATCACGAGGAGGTCCATCATGGCGACAGCGGTCCATCCGCCTAAACCTGAAAAATCCTTCTTGCGGGGGTTCCTGTTCTTTCTCCTCGGCGCCGCTTTTTTATACGGCGCGTCGGCATTAATGGGATCCTATTTTGCTGATGGATTGGACGGCCCGCAAGAAAAAATCGCTCTGGTCAAAGTCACGGGAACGATTCTTGATTCGGCGGATATCGTCCGTCAAATCCGCCGCTACCGGAACGACGACGAGATCAAAGGCATTATTATCAGGATCGACTCGCCGGGCGGCGCCGTGGCGCCTTCCCAGGAAATCTATGACGAAGTCCTTAAGGTGCGGGCCGACAAAAAAAAGATCTACACCTCGATGGGCAGTCTGGCCGCGTCTGGCGGTTATTATATCGCCAGCGCGTCCGATCGGATTTTCGCTAATCCGGGCACCCTGACCGGAAGTATTGGCGTCATCATGGCGTTTTCCAACGCGGAGCAATTGATGGCTAAGATCGGGGTGCGGGCGGAGGTGATCAAAAGCGGCCCGTTCAAGGATACCGGGTCGCCCCTCCGGTCCATGACCAAGAAGGAGAAGCGCTATTTGCAAAGCGTGGTGGACGACGTGCATCAGCAGTTTGTGGAAGCCGTCGCCAAAGGCAGAAACATGGACATCAAAGAAGCCGCCAAGTTTGCCGATGGCCGAATATTCACCGGCCGCAAAGCCCACGAAATGAACTTGGTTGACGATTTGGGAGGACTGGAGTTCGCCATCGCTGCGATGGGTGAAGCGCTTGGCATTGAGGGCCGGCCCAAGGTGGTTTATGAAAAACCGAAAGAGGGCTTACTGGATTGGATCCTATCCTCAAAAGTTTCTGACAGTCTGCAAACCCATCTGGCGCCGTCACGCTTCCCGTCTTTGCAGTACCTGTGGACTCCTTGATAATCCACATGGATTCAAGAGAATACTGGAATCTTAGGCGACAATTTTTATCTGGCCCTAGGGCCGCCTCATAAAATTAAATTTAATTGATTTAAATACAATTAGTTACATGTTTTATGAGGTCCCTCCCCGCGCTCGGTTTTTATTCCCAGCCGGGCCATTCACCGTATTTTAGGTAGGCTCAAAACTCTTGACTTCGTTAGGCTTAATGATATACTTCTGCCCGTATATATCCTTATTAGGGGAGACGGGCTCATGACCAAAGCGGAGTTGGTTGAAAGGGTTGCATCACAAATCAATTTGACCAAAAAGCAGACGGAAGTCGTGGTCAATACCGTATTTCAAAGTATCACCGAGTCCTTATCCGAGGGAAAGAAAGTTGAATTGCGTGGCTTTGGCAGTTTCAGGGTACGCAATCGGAATGCCCGCGTTGGCCGCAATCCCAAATCAGGAACCAAGGTCGATGTGCCGGCCAAAAAGGTGCCTTTCTTTAAAGCCGGCAAAGAACTCCGCGAACTGGTGGATGGGAATTCAGCAAAGCTCTCTCAGAAAGAAGAGGAAAAGCCTTAGATTTCAACCATTCCAGCCTCAACCCAACTCATTTCAAGGCCTTCGTGAGGTCATCCAAAAGCAGGGGTTGCCCTGCTTTTTTTATTGAACCCCTCGCCACCTCTGGCACTCCCCGGAACCCGGCAAAACCTTTTCATGGCCAACGGAAATCGATCATCGCTTTGTTTTAATTAATCTTTTCCCCATACAAGTTTATGGCAGGCAACAGCTTCGGACAACTATTCAGGATCACCACTTGGGGGGAATCCCACGGTAAAGGAATCGGTGTGGTGATCGATGGCTGTCCGGCGGGCCTGCCGCTCAACGAAAAAGATATTCAGAAGGAGCTGGAGCGGCGCCGCACCGGCCAAAGCAAAGTCACCACTACGCGGCGGGAACCTGATAAGATTCGGATCATGTCCGGGGTCTTCGCAGGCAAAACCACCGGCACTCCGATTTCTCTCCTGGTCGAAAATGAAGATGCGGATTCCTCCAAATACGACCTCATCAAGGATCTCTATCGACCGGGGCACGCCGACTTCACCTACGACATGAAATATGGTTTCCGCGATCATCGTGGCGGAGGCCGATCCAGCGCCCGCGAAACAGTGGGCCGGGTGGCGGCTGGAGCCATCGCGAAAAAAATCCTCGCCAAACACAAGGTCAAGGTTTTCGCCTACACCAAACAGATCGGGGATCTGGTCGCGAAAAAAATGGACTACAGTGAAATCGAAAAAAATATCGTTCGCTGTCCGGATAAAAAAATAGCTGAAAAAATGGTGTCGGCCATCCTGCGAGTGCGCAAACAGGGCGATTCCCTGGGCGGGATCATCGAAGTGGTGGCGCAAGGCGTGCCGGCAGGCTGGGGCGAACCGGTGTTCGACCGGTTGGATGCCGACCTCGCCAAAGCCTTGATGTGCCTGCCCGCCGTCAAGGGAGTCGAAGTGGGCATCGGGTTCGAGGCGGCGCGCTTGAAGGGTTCACAATGCAATGACATTTTTATCTCTAAAGGCAAAAAAATCATTACCAAAACCAATAACGCCGGCGGCATTCTCGGCGGCATCTCCAACGGCAACGACATCGTTTTGCGCATGGTGGTCAAGCCCACCTCATCCATCAACAGGGTGCAGGACACGGTGACCACCACCGGTAAAAAGGCCAAAATCCGCGTGGAAGGCCGGCACGATCCCTGTGTCGCGCCCCGGGCCGTTCCCATGGCCGAAACCATGGTGGCTCTGGTACTGGTCGATCACCTGCTCCGCAACCAGACCGCCAGAATGGCCCCTTAGCAGGGGAGGCCGATGGCAAAACTTTGTAGTGTCGCCAAACAGTTATTAAGCGCTGGATAAAGTTTGACCTGTTACCTCCAGGCGTTGCCTGCCCCCTCGCAGGGGAAGCAGATGGCTGAACTCTGGAATCATGCTCAATAATTATTGGACGCATTTCTGAGTTCGCCCCTCTTGCTCCGGCGCTTCGCCGGTGGGATACAGCAATATGAAAATTCTGAAAGCAGGTTTCATACAAACCGAACCGGAGTTCGGGCAAGTCGCGAACAATTGCCAACGGGTGGCGGATTTGCTTGAAAAGGCTGATGCCGACCTGATGGTTCTGCCCGAACTGTTCACCACCGGCTACCAGTTCACCGACCGCGAGGAAGTCGCCGCATTCGCCGAAACCATCCCTGAAGGTCCGACCACCGGATTTTTGCTGGATCTGGCGAGGGACCTCAGTGTCAACCTGGTGGCCGGACTGGCCGAGCGGGAGGGCGATGCCTTGTATAACTCGGCAGTGATCGTCGGCCCCGGAGGTTATCTGGGCAAATACCGCAAAGCTCATATTTTTGATGCGGAGAAAGACCTGTTCGAGCCGGGCAACCTGCCTTTACCGGTATTCGACATCGGCAAGGCGCGGGTCGGAATCATGATTTGTTTCGATTGGCGGTTTCCCGAAACAGCCCGTACCCTGGCCCTGAATGACGCCGATGTCATTGCTCATCCGGCCAACTTGGTTCTGCCTCACTGCCCATCGGCCATGGTCACGCGCTGTCTGGAAAACCGGGTCTTCGCCATCACCGCCGACCGGGTCGGCAGGGAGCAACGTGTTCCGGGGGAACCTTTAAAATTCATCGGTCAAAGCCAGGTGGTGGACCCGGACGGCAACATCCTCTACCGGGCCTCCACAGACGGGGAGGAAATGAAAGTCGTCGCAATCGATATCGATCTGGCTCGCAACAAAAATATCAACCCGCGGAACCACTTGTTTCAGGACCGCCGCGAAGACCTTTACAGACTATGAAAAAATAGGTAAGATACGACCAACAATTAAAAACAACTCGCCAAGTCCGGGGCCATTCAGGAACCGGGCTTTTATATTGACAGGGGAATGAAGATGGAAAAACCGAAATCGCGGTTTATCAAATCAGAAGACGGCACCATTTACGATTCGTTGACCAGCCTGACCTGGATGGCCAGCGACTCGCGGTTGAATTTGGACAAGGAGTTGAGCTGGGACGAAGCGGGAGAGTACGCCCGGCAGACGAACGACAAGAAATTCGCTGGGCACGACGACTGGCGCCTGCCCACCATCCATGAAGCGTCTTCCCTGCACGATGAAAAAAAATTGAACAAGGATTTTAAGGGCGGGGACATACAGTTCGATTCCATTTTTCCACCCGGGGCGGGCAATTGCACGTGGACCAGCGACGAGCGCGGCAATGAAGCTCAGATTGTTTTTTACCTGAACGGTTGCCCCTACTGGTACCTCAAGGACGACAAATCCGTCTCCCACGCAGTGCGCCTGGTGCGGCGGGCCTGAGGATGCACTCCGCCGGTCGATTTAAATTTTCACCCGGCACGGCCGGATTCATTCAAACCTGCTCATATCGTACTTCACTTCTTCTCCCTTGAGGGCGGTCTCTTCCACCTGGTCGGTGACCGCTGTCAGTTGCTCCATGAGTTCCCCGGTGTTGTCGTCCTCGCCTTTCCCCTGGGCCACAATGGACGCATAAAAATTCTCATAATACTTGCGGTAGGTGTACAGCAGCAAAGTGACATAATTGCCCTCTCGCGTCTCATCATAATACTCATTTAAAACCGCCTGAAGCATGGAATACATGGATTCTGAGAACAGCTGATAATAGGCCCATTGCTTTTCGAACGCTTCGAACTCCAGGTCGGCGCAAGTGGTCTTCAAAAACGAATAAACAATCCCGGTGTCTTCCGCCGACTCGATTTTGAAATATTCCTGCCACATCACCATGTTGCGAATGTTTTCTATCAACACCTGGCGGAACGCGCATTTTTGTTGTTGGTGATCTTCCTCAGCCACCACCGCGTTCACTCGCTCAAAAAATTCTTTCTTCACATCCGCGGCCAATCGGTTGTTCTTCTGCATGGCTTTGGAAAACAGGAACTGCTCGGCCAGATCGGGCTCGGTAGAGAATTGCCGGAACACTTCGGCGCTGAAATCGACTACAGTTTGGGAATCCATAAAAGAGCCTTAGCGAATTTTAGAATTTACCGGCTGACGCGCCTCCCACGCGGGCCTAACCCCTTTGAATACTTCTCTCAACCAGTTTACCAATAGTGAGCCCCTGCACCATGACCGAGAACACCACCACCACATAGGTCATCATCAACAGCACGTCGCGCTCCGGCGAGGGCGGCAAGGCCAGTGCCAGCGCCACGGAAATACCCCCGCGCAACCCGCCCCACGTCAGAATTCTAATGACATGATGACTGAAATCGCGTTGGAATTTGCGTATATAAATCGGCACGCTGACGCCCACAAGGCGAGCGAGGAGGACCACAGGAATGGCTATTACACCGGCTATAAAATGCGGCATTTCGAAAGTCAGCACCAGCACTTCCAAACCCAGCAGGACAAACAAAATTGCGTTTAAAATTTCATCAATCAATTCCCAGAACATGTCGATATGCTCGATGGTTTTTTCCGACATGGCAAAGTTACGCCCGTGGTTGCCGATGAGCAACCCTGAAACCACCGCCGCGATAGGAGCCGACAAATGCAGGGCTTCGGCGAACGCGTAACCAGCAGATACCAACGCCAGGGTGATCAACACTTCCACCTGATAATTGTCTACTGACTTTATAAGTAGATAAGCCCCATAACCGGTCGCCAGGCCAAACAAAGCGCCGCCGACCGCCTCCTTTAAAAATAGCAGGCCGATGGAACCCACCGTGGGTTCATGCTCTCCGGTAGCGATCCCCAACAGAACGGCGAACAGCACCACGGCGATGCCGTCATTGAACAGCGATTCACCGGCGATCTTGGTTTCCAATGATTTTGGGGCATGAGCGGATTTCAAAATGGACAGGACGGCGATTGGATCGGTGGGCGAAATCAACGCCCCAAAGGTGAGGCAATACATGAAAGGCACATCGATCGACAACCACTGCGTGACCCCGTATATCATCCCGCCCACCAATACCGTCGAGATCAATATGCCGGCGGTGGCCAGCAGGGCGATGGTCCACTTTTGTTCAGCGAGATCATTGAGGTTGATGTGGAGCGCCCCGGCGAACAGCAACGCTCCCAAAATACCGTGCAGGATCAGCTGGTTGAAATCGATCCCCACCATAATAGCCTTAGCCGAATCCTCAATATGCGGCAACCACCCCAGCTTACCCACCGCCAGCACCCCCAGCGAAAACAACAAGGAAATTGCCATCAAACCAATGCTGGTGGGAAAATGCAGAAACCGGTGGTTTATATAACTGAACAGAGCGGTGATCAATAATAACCAGGCGATGATATCAAAAGTATCCAAGGTGAAAAATGTCCTCCAGATTATAAGAAATTTAAAAATCCAAATTCAGTTTGATTGAAATTAAAACTGCTGGGTGGGCCGTTGAAATGTAAAGCTTGCGCTTAGCCTTAATCCACTTTTTTGACGTTCCTGGTTCTCAGGCCAAAATAGGAAACCGTGTCGTCCTGGATCGAAAATTTTCGGTA
>SMVS01000099.1 GCA_004357435.1 Nitrospina sp.
GACCTCCCCGGCATCCGGTTTCAACAAGCCAATGATGAGCTTCAGCAAAACACTTTTGCCGCACCCACTCCGCCCCACAATGGCGGTGATCTTGTTGGCAACTATGGACAGGTTCAAGCCTTGCAAAACTTCCTGACCGGGAAAACTCTTTTTCAAATTGACAATATCAATCATGGTCTCTTTTTTAGAACATCACCGTGGTGATGAAATAATCCCAGATCAAAATATTGACGGAAGACAACACCACGGCGTTGGTGGTAGCATGGCTCACTCCTTCGGCGCCATAGCCATGGTAGGTCTCCACAAAATATCCTTCAAAACAACTGATCCAAACCATGAGCAGGGCAAAACAGACCGACTTGATCATCCCGCTAAAAATATCATTCCAGGCCACGCTGGTCTCTATCCCGCTGATGAACGCCCCGGCGCTGACCCCCAGCATTTTCACGCCCACCAGATAACCACCCATGATGCCGACCACGTCAAAAATCCCCGTCAATAAAGGGAGCGCGATCAACGCGGCAATGGCTTTAGGCATCACCACATATTTGATCGGGTTGAGCGCCATGGTGTCGAGGGCGTCCAGTTGCTCCGAGATGCGCATGATGCCGATCTCGGCGGCGATGGCGGAGCCGGCGCGGCCGGTAACCATCAAACCCGCCAGCACCGGACCCAGTTCGCGGATGATAGTCAACGCCACCGCCGAACCCAGCAGTCCCTCGGACCCAAACTTTTGCAAAGTGTAAAATCCCTGCATCGCTAAAACCATTCCCGTAAAACCAGCAGTCAGCAGGATGATAAACATGGACCGGACGCCGATAAAATGGATCTGCTTGATGATCGCTTTAAACTGAAAAGGCGGCTGAAAAAAACAAAAAAACATTTCGAAGAAAAAAATCATCCGCGCGCCCATTTTCTGCACAAAAAACAGGGTGCCCGCTCCGAGATTTTGTATGGCTTGCATCGATGCTCCTGAATGGCCGACTCACGGGCTCTTCTTGAAAGGTCCGGTGACGCTGGGGGTGAGGATCGGAAATAAATTTATGATAGGGAGAATAGTTCTGTAGCTTGGGTCCAACCGTGCAACATTCAGCGGTTGCCCTATCCACGAGTGCAGGCAACTAACTGATAATTTGAGTCTTGAAAATTACCACGAAACCCAGCGCCAGTCAACACGCGCCGGCGGTGTGAGAATACCAGTGGAGCTTCTCTTTTTTATCTTTTGAGAAACTCATCGAAGTGAGCAAAGAAACGGTCCACCTCGTCTTCGGTGTTGTAGAAATGCGGAGACAGACGCATCAAGCCATCGCGCACCGTCCAGAACACGCCACGCTCGGCCATGAACTCCACGATGGCGTTGAGGTCCACCTTGCCGGTGAAAGCCACGATTCCGGAACGCTCCGACGGTTCGACCGAGCTGAAGATTTTCAGGTTGCGTTGGCGCAGACGCTCAAGGATGCAGTCGCCCAAGCGCAGGACCCGTTGCTCGATGCCGGCGATGCCCTGTTCCGCCAGCAGGTCCAGCGCCGCGCCAAACGCGTGAATGCTGAGCGTGTTGCCACTGCCTTCCTCGAAACGTTGCGCGCCGGGGCGCAGGGTGAAATCGTAAGCCATGTAATCGCGGGCGTTGACCACGCTGTCCCAACCCACCACGGCGGGATGGATTTCCTCCAATACCCGCGATGAAATGTAAAATCCACCCAGGCCTTCGACGCTCAACAACCACTTGTGACCATCCGCCGCCAGAAAATCGATGTGATCTTTTTTGACGTCCATGGGCAAAACGCCCAGCGACTGAATGGCATCGACGCAAAAATAAATTCCCTTGTCGCGGCAAAACGCGCCGATGCGGTTGAGGTCGTTGCGAAATCCGCTGTTGCACTCGACCGAGCTGACGGAAACGACACGGGTGCGGTGAGTGACCTGCGCGGTGATTTGCTCGAACGGCACGCGGCCGCGCACCGCCTTGGCAAACCGCACCTCGACGCCGCGCGGTTTCAGGTTCATCCACGGATACACGTTGGCCGGGAATTCGATATCCGGGATCACCACGTTGTCGCCCGCTTGCCAGGCGATGCCGTTGGCAACGATGGACAAGCCCTCGGACGTGTTCTTGACGAACGCCACCTCATGGGTGTCGGCGTTGATCAGACGCGCAAAGGCCACGCGCACCCGCTCGACCTCTTGCATCCACGCCGGGTAATTGGCCGTGCCCTGCTCGCAAGCGTCATCGGCGAACGCGGTAATGGCTGAGCGCACCCGTTGCGGAAGCGGCGCCACCCGGGCGTGATCGAAAAAAATCCGGTCGCGTGTCACCGGAAACTCATCGCGTATTTTTTCAAATTCCATAATAAAACCTGACCAGCCTGCGGCTGGACGAAAATGGCTGATAGTTTAGACTCATGCCCCACAATTGGTGAGCGCAAGTAAAGTGTGACTATTTAGCTCCAGCGCTTCGCCGCCCTCTAGCGAGGGAAGCAAATGGTTATGTTCTTCGAACCATGCCCTGCAACTGTTGGGTACCTGCAAAGTGTGACTATTTAGCTCCGGCGCTTCGCCGGCTGGAGGCACGTAAAATGGAACGGAAACCGTATTTTTCGCGGAGCTGGTCGATGCCACGGTATAACCGGTCCCACGGTTTGCTGGCCGCGCTCTGAAACAATTCCATCTGTTCGGTCGGCGCGGATTCCCCGGTCAGCGCCGTCAGGCCCACGCCGATCAACCGCACCCGCGTGCGTGACGTGAACAGGTGGCGGAACAAATCCACTATCGTGGCCAGGATGATGTGATCCTCGTTGGCGGCCCGGCCGAGAGTGCGCGACCGGGTCACGGTTTTGAAATTCGAGTCACGCAGTTTGAGCGTCACGCACCGCGCACGCAACCCTGCCTGCCGCAACTGCGCTGTAACTTTCTCGACCAGATAGCTGAGCGTCGACTCCAGAAATTCGCGGTTGTTGGAATCTTCTTCCAAGGTGGTTTCGCGACTGATCGACCGGGTGTCGTCACGCTTCAGCACGGGCGAATTGCAAATGCCCCGCGCCCGGTCGTACAACTGGATGCCCCAGGACCCATGGACCTCCGCCAGCAACTCGCGCGGCAGGCCGGCCAGTTGACCAACGGTTTTGATCCCCATCCTTTCGAACCGCTCGCCGCTTTTGGGTCCGATGCCGGGAATGCGCCGCACCGGCAGGGGCGCCAGAAACGCCCGTTCCTGACCCGGCAGGACGCGCAACATGCCGTTCGGTTTGGACAAACCGGAGGCGATCTTGGCCAGCAGTTTGTTGGACGCAATGCCGATCGACGCGTTGATGCCGACAGCGCTTTTGATTTCATCATGAATCCGCACCGCTGCTTGCGGCAGAGGGCCCAGCAGGCGTCCGCAACCGGTGAGATCCAGAAACGCTTCATCGAGCGACATCGGTTCGACCTGCGGCGTGTACCGGTCCAGAATGCTGAAAACACGTGCCGAAAACTCGCTGTAACGGCCATGCGACCCGCGCAGAAAGATGGCGTCGGGACACAACCGTTTCGCCCGCGCCAACGGCATGGCCGAATGGATGCCGAAGCGGCGCGCTTCGTAAGACGCCGCCGCCACCACGCCGCGGCCAGCAGGGTCGCCGCCGACGATCACCGGCTTGCCTACCAGCGACGGGTCCAGCACCTGCTCGACCGATACAAAAAACGCGTCCATATCAATGTGTAAAATCCACCGCATAATCAACTATAAATACATAACATACCAAAAAAGAAAAATCCCCTCAGCCCCCTTCAAGAAGGGGGAGCCAGGTTGCACCTGGAGGCAATAGGTCAAACTCTATCTCGCACTCAACAATTGCGGGCATAACTCCCAGGCCCAGTCATTTTCCTCCAGGCGTTGCCTGGCCGGCGCTTCGCCGGTTAGAACTTGCGGAGGACGCCGATGACCACGCCCTGGATTTTTAAATCGCCATTCTTGATGAGGATGGGTGCCATCTCCGGATTGGCGGGTTGCAGGCGGATGTGATCCTGCTCCCGGTAAAACCGTTTCAGGGTGGCGCATTCGTTGTCGAGCAATGCCACCACGGTTTCACCGTTCTCGGCCCGTTCACGTTTTTCAACGATCACGTAATCGCCATCCTGAATGTGATCTTCAATCATCGAGTTGCCTTTGACCCGCAGAACAAAAATATCCTTGCCCTCCGGGTTGGGAATGAGCGACAGCATTTCCTCGGCCTCGAACACCTCGATCGGTTTGCCGGCGGCGATGGAACCCAGCAGACGATACTCCAGCACGGCGTGAGTCTCGTTCACCAACTCAATGGCGCGGCTCAGGTTGTGTTGCCGGCGGATCAGCTTTTTCTCTTCCAGATGAGTGAGGTGTTTATGAACCGTGGCCGGCGACGACAGGTTGAAGTGCTGGCAGATCTCCATGATGCTGGGGGCGTACCCCCTGCCACGAATGTGCTCCTTCAAATACTGCAATATTTCCTGTTGGCGTTTGGTTAAATACATAATCCCTCCTCCGGGCGTTGCCGGGCCCCATAAATGCGGCAACCACATAAAGGAAAAAGCCCCCTAGCCCCCTTCGGAGAAGGGGGAACACATCGATCTCCCATTGGAACGTCAAGGTCAATTCAAAGTTTTCGTGTTATGTAAAGCTCTCCTCACCAAGGGGTCGGATTTTTTGTTCGCCCCGCGCGGAGCGGTCAACTTGTCGCTCTCATCATAGGCGAAAATAAAACGAAAATCAACCCAGAGGAACACTGGCTTGCTGAAGGGATGGACAAACCGTCGGGGTGGTGGCGGGTGGGCCAGCGTTTAGCCTATGGGTGCCGGGCCGATATCGCTGAATAATAAAATCATACCGCTGAGATAGGCTAAAACGGCAAATACACCGAAAACATACAAGACCGCGATAAAAACCTTTTCACCGGCGGAAACCGGAGTGACGACGAGCCGGTTGTAGCTTCGCCGCTGGTGGGAAGCCCAGATAAAATTCAGCACCTTCTGGACTTTGCTCAGCACCCAGCCGGAGATGGCGGCACAAACCAACATGGCCACCAAAAAAATTCCCATGAAATGATCCGGCGTATCCGACCCCACTATCAGCGTCAGCAAACTGGGAAACAGAAAGGCCAAACCCAGAACGAACACCAGGCGTTTCGGAGGGTAGATGTACTTGTATCCCAACCCGGCTAAAAAACCGGATATGAGGAGGAACTGCTGGTAGAAAAACCAGCAATAAATAAAGGTGGCCGTGAGCATGCAGGCGAGATCCACCAAAATATGTGTTTCAAAGTAATTTGGAATTGTTATGATGGCCCCGGTGGCCGCATAAAGAACCAGAGCCACCAGAGCTGGTTTGACATCCAGTTTTTTGTGCAGGGCAAACTGCTTGTAGTTGCGGAAAAACCAGTAAACGCCGTAAAGGGTGCCGGATAAAACCTGATACCAAAAAACTTTTTTAAAAGACCGGGGGTTGGGAACTCCGGCAGGCGGAGTGGGCGGCAGATCCTCAGAAACTTCAGGCTCAATTTCTTCCAACGGCGGCGCTGGATCGTCAGCCTCAAGCGCCTGCAACTCAGCGTCGGTCAGCGGCAACAATTCTTTTTCATCTTGGTTTGGCGATACCAATTCGCCTGCCGGTTCCGGTAGCACACCACCGATTTCTTTATCTTCGTTCGATGATACTCGCTCGTCTTCCGGTTCCGGCAGAACACCACCGATTCCCTTATCCGCCATAATATTATAAGCCTTTGAAATTAAAAGAAAAACTCAAGCTTTATCAATTTATAGGAACGCCTCACCGGATGCAATTGAATTTTCTCCAGTTGTGCGTAAAATCAATAACTACAAACCTTTTCAATCAGCCGGAGGCATGGCAACTCCTAAACTGAAAATTTTATTTTTGTGTACCGGCAATGCGTGCCGGAGCCAGATGGCGGAAGGCTGGGCCCGGCATTTGCGAGGCGACCGGGTCGAACCGTTTTCAGCGGGAGTCGATCCGCATCGCTTGAATCCTCTGGCGGTGAAAGTGATGGCTGAATGCGGAGTCGACATTTCCGGCCACACGTCCAAGCATGTCGATACATTTTCAGACACCCGCCTGGATATCGTGGTCACGGTATGCGGCCACGCCCATGAAACCTGCCCGGCGTTTCCGGGACCAACGCGGGTCGTGCATGTCGACTTCGACGATCCACCCACGCTCGCCATGACCGCCCAATCGGAAGCTGAAGCGCTGACGCACTACCGCCGGGTGCGCGACGAAATAAAAACTTTTGTGGAGAACCTTCCCGACAATCTGGATTTGGAAAAATGACAACACCTGCAAAAATATTCCGGCGGATGGGGATGCTCCTCTGCCTGGGGCTCCTCCTCGGCGGGCCCCTGCACGCGCACGAGCGGGAAACCTTGCGCGTCGTCGTGGTTGGCGACACGGGCATCGGGGAACGCGCCTACCATCCGGGTTTCATTGCGGTAGCCGAAGCCATGCGAAAGGAACGGGCGGACGCAATTCTGCACCTGGGCGATTTTGTTTATCAGGCGCAATGGTTCCCCCGAGAATGTCCCGAACGCTATCTTGATGAAATCCGCAGGACGCTGGTGGCTC
>SMVS01000100.1 GCA_004357435.1 Nitrospina sp.
CCACGGAAAAATGACATCGAAGACTGCCGGGAGGGGGTCGAAAAAAATCCCCGCGACGCCCAGGCTCATTTTAAACTGGGATTGGCCTGCCGCAAGGCTAAACGCTTTGAAGAGGCCGCCCAGGCTTATAAGATCTCTTTACAGCTCGATCGTGATAATACGAGAGCGCTCCATGGACTGGCCATCGCTTACAGAAAACTGAAACGGTACGACAAGTCCATCGCCGCTTGCCGGCAAGCCTTAAAGCTCGACCCCAATCACGCGAAGATCCATTTCAATCTCGCTCTGGTGTTTGAGGAACAAGGAAAATGGGAGGAAGCGATTGCCCAGCACCATAAAGTGCTGGCCCTCGATCCGGAAGATTTTCAGGCCCATTATAATCTGGCACGAGTTTACGACCTCGTGCAGGACGGATCCCAAGCCATCCAGCATATAAAAAAAGCCGCCTCTGTTGCCGCCAAAGAAAACGATGAGAAAGGTGGAAAAAATTCCAAATCACTTCTGGCCGACCTGCGCAAGAAATACGGGGCTAATGAATAATTAAAATCTTCATCCCTACCCCCTGATCGATGGGCGCCGCTGATACCCACTTGACCGTGTGGCTTCTCCTGCAACGCATCCTCGGATTTATACAGTTTGCCAACCTTCCGCCCTTTCCTGATGGCGTCCACTGCTTTTTGGCCGCGACCCTATCAGCAAGGCACTGGCACCTGCAGGCCCGGTTCGGGGGCATCCCGTGTGCCGGATCCTTAGTCCCTTTGGATGGGTGGCCCCGCTTCACAGCAATTAAAACCCGGCAGTGGTTCAGGGCATTGGCATGGGCTTTGCGTTGCTTGGCATGCCAAGCATGGGAGATATGGGGATGCGGCCACTCCCATTCAGTGCCCCGAAATTATCAATTTCTCTGGTATGCTCTCCCCATCAAATATTTTGCGTGAACCGGTTAGCCCTCAATAGCTTTAATATGAAAAGAGAACTATGTCTGCCCTGGCAAATGTATTCCGATATCATCAGTCCTCCAAACACGGTTACAATTCCTTTGCCCCTGGCCCCGGACACTTGGATTGGTTTTCCCAGCCCGATCCCTTCCGGCGGTACAAAGGGGCAGAGGTCATCCCCCTGAAAAAAATTCCGCCAACGGAAAAACCGTTCTTTGCGGAAGCGCTCCAACCGTCCACGATCGCAGTTTCTCCCTTGAGCTTCGAGTCCATCTCTCAGCTTTTTTTTGATAGCCTCGCTATAACCGCCTGGAAGAGCTTCCAAGGATCAAAATGGGCGCTCAGGGTCAATCCATCAAGCGGCAATTTGCACCCAACCGAAGGCTACCTGATCTCCGGACCCTTGCAGGGTCTTTCGCAAACTCCTGCCATCTCGCATTACTCCCCGCTGTTACATGGTTTAGAAATTCGAGCCACCTTCCCAATCGGAATATGGGAAAAAATGCTGGATGGGTTGCCCCGTGACACGATCTTTGTCGGCTTGAGTTCCATTTACTGGAGGGAAGCCTGGAAGTACGGTTTGAGAGCTTTTCGGTATTGCCACCATGATCTGGGACATGCTTTGGCGGCAATTAACATCGCTTGCGCCGGCTTGGGTTGGCGCGCAGTGTTAATGGACCAACTCAGTTGTAATGATTTGGAAATCATTCTGGGATTGAAAACCAAGAACGACGATGAGGTGGAAGTGCCGGATTGTCTGATGGCTATTTCTCCGCAAGAAATTTCAAGGGACTGGAATTTTGAAAAACAACCGGTCCTGGATAGTTTTGCGAATTTAAACTGGTGTGGAACGCCTAATATCCTCAGCAAGACTCATGTTGCCTGGCCAGGCATCAATGAAGTTTCTGAAAATACGAAAAAACCATTTACCGCGAGCTATCCCAATTTTAATTTTGAACCAAGTTCTTTATCAAAGCCTGCGGATCATTTGTTTCCCTTAAGGAAAGCCATCCATCAGCGAAGAAGCGCGGTGGCCCTGGACGGACGAACCAAAATCAATCGTGAAACTTTCTATCAATTTCTAATAAAAACAATTCCCGAGGCCTGTCCTCTGCCTTTTCAAACGCTTCCCTGGGAACCCAATGTGCATTTAGGATTATTCGTGCATCGGGTTGATGATCTTCCCCAAGGCCTGTATTTTCTGCTACGGAACAAAAGTCATTTGCAGGACTTGAAAACAAAATTCAATCATGATTTTTTATGGGAAAAACCCGCAGGTTGCCCCACGGAATTGGATTTATTTTTGCTTGATCAAGGGGACTTTATGAGGACTGCCGCATCGGTATCCTGCGGTCAGGCCATCGCGAGTGATGGTTGTTTCAGCTTGGCAATGATCAGCGCTTTTGAAGGACCTCTCAAAAAATATAGCTCGTGGTTTTATCCGCGCCTTTATTGGGAATGCGGAGCCATAGGACAAGTGCTATACCTACAGGCAGAAGTCAGTGGCATCCGTAGCACCGGTATAGGATGTTTTTTTGATGATCCCGTCCATCAGATTTTTGGGATTCAGGACATGAGTTACCAAAGCCTTTACCATTTTACCGTGGGTGGGCCTGTGGAGGACACCCGCTTGACAACTTTGCCACCTTATTGACAAACGACAAAGGCAATAACCGGGCATTGGATTTGACTTGTATTGCTTGGCGCATTGGTGGTTGCGGCCTTTTGTTTTTCGATAATTGCATTGTCTCTTTCTATTTAAAGCGGCGAGCGTGGAGCTACCGTAGGCCCTTTATCTAACCCCATAAAAAGAGTTACAAAAAAAACCACCAATAAAATTAGGAATAAAACCAAAAAAACCATGGACCATTTATTCATTCGTTGCCCCGTCTTTATCTAAATTCCCTTACCAACCCTGCTCGTCGCCACATCATAAATGATTGGAGCTACACCTGAACTTATTTTACACGAACCCGCCGCCTGAGAAGCCCCCACAATCCCTCTTATCGAATCGGTCCTCGGCATCCCCAACCCAAACGTCAGCCATACCAAAAATGGACCACGAACAAAGCCATAACCCATCGATTTAAATAGCTGGAGTGAGAGCATTTGATCTGCCGACCCTTGGGTCCTATATCATCAAGGTCCCAGCCCACTTCCCAAGCCAGCTTCTTTAAATACTCAATTCGCTCAGGGGTTGTGGCCATCTAATTATTCCTTCGGTATCTTTGCCCATGGATTCGATAAGCAACCTGCATCGGATACAGGGTTCGAGATTAGGCAATGAAAGAACTAATTTATAACGGTATTCATCTTTGCAAAAAAAACAAATCATACCGTGAGAACGAAAGCATTTCAAAAAACAAAGGGCTGACCGATAACGGTCAACCCTTTTTAATTTAATGGCGGGGTCGACGAGACTCGAACTCGCGACCTCCGGCGTGACAGGCCGGCGTTCTAACCAACTGAACTACGACCCCGCCCTAAATTTTCTAAAATCCGTTTCACCTGGCCGACGCAGTGCTGGGCAAATAAGGTCGGATAGGCGCTCAACAACTTTTGGAAATCACACCAAGGTTCAGCGCATCGGGTCCAGCGGCACGCTGGCTTGGGGGAAAATGGTGGGCTGAACAGGGCTCGAACCTGTGACCCTCGGCTTGTAAGGCCGATGCTCTCC
The DNA here is from genome assembly GCA_004357435.1 of Nitrospina sp. Taxonomy (GTDB): domain Bacteria; phylum Nitrospinota; class Nitrospinia; order Nitrospinales; family Nitrospinaceae; genus SMVS01. The sequence goes on from SMVS01000100.1 coordinate 3,616, forward strand.
CAGCTGAGCTATCAGCCCATTTTTCCGTCACTCTCATCTTAATATAAGTCGCTCCCGGCAAAGAGGTTATGGAGTATAGTAACCGGCTTCAAATCTGTCAAGGTGAGTTTCTTCAGCACCTGCGCAAGTTCAGAATGACCCACCACCCCTCCTGTATCCTCCCCTTGGTAAGGGGAGGAAGGGTCGGGGAACCCGATCCAGGTGGGGTTGTCCGGTGATTCTGCCATGCTCCGGCGCTGGCGCTTCGCCGACCCCTTGGCAGGGGAAGCAAATGGCTGTGCTCTGCGAATTATGCCCCACTGTTACTGGGCGCGAAACAAAGTCTGACCATCCAGCGCTGGCGCTTCGCCGACCCCTGCGGCAGGTTGCGCCGGCAGGCCACAGGTCTATCTCAATATCCATCTCCACAACTGTGGGTGACAATACCAAACTTTCCTATGTAACCTTCCCGGCCAAGAATGCCACGCTGGAAAACCATTGACTCTCTCGGTCTCTCCCCGTAAAATGTTTGTTTTGTAAGGTTTTTTACATTTTTCTGTGGGTGAGCGGAGGGATGGCAGGGGGCACTCCAGTGACTTTCTTCCTGCGGCCCGCAATCGGCCTTTAACATTCTACAATTTTTCACACTTTTGGCCGCTCGTTGGGCCGGAGCCGCCCCCGGCGCGTCACGCACCAAACCGTTCAATACCTTTTTGGGTGACGAATCCCATGAGTTCCCGCACAGCCCTGACACAATTGATCGAACTGGCCGGCAACACAGCGGACGCCTACACGACGGCTTTGTTCGCCATCGATTCCGAGCGCGGTTCCTTGACATTGAAAGCGCATCTCAGCCTCAGCCCCAACATCAATCCGCAAGCCACCGTAGAATGGGGGAAAGGTCTGATCGGCCAAGTGGCTTTGGACCAGGCATCCTGCATCAAAGATTTTTCCAAGGAGAAACCTCCGGCGCTCGCATGGTACACAAAGAAAGAGGACATCAAAGGGTTGCTGGCGGTGCCGGTCATCCACCACCAACTGGAAGGCGTTTTGGTGATTGACTCCAAGGAGCAGTACCAATTTTCCACTAAATTGCAGAAGATCATCACGGGCTTCGCGGATCAAATGGCCTGGCACCTGAATCTGGAAAAGCAACATCCCGAATGGATCGAGGGCGAGCCGGCCGCGTTTTCCCAGGTATTGCAAGGGTGCCGCCATCTCGCTGAAGCGCCGGACCGGAAAACGCTGAGCAAACGGTTGATCAACCTGCCGCTCCATCTCCTGTCCTGCGACGCCATGGCCGTGGTCTGGTTCAAAAGTGACGGGGTGGGACGCGTGACCCATTCCCGCGGCTGGCATCAAAGCCTGGAAAAATTAAACATTGAACCGGGCAAGGGAGTTTGCGGTTCCTGCGCCAATACCGGGACTCCGGTTATGATCCGCAACACCGGCAAACGCAAATTCATGCTGTTCGGTTCCGGAGAAAAAAACGAACCTTTTGGGTCGGTACTGGCGGCGCCTTTGATCGCCGGCAAACAAGTGCCGGGCGTAATTTTGTGTGCCGCCCAGGCCGCCCACGGGTTGGGCCAGGAACAGCTCGACAAGCTTTCGATGATCACCGCCTTTGCCTCCTTCGCCTGGGCGCGTATCGAGAACCAGCAACAATTGGAATTCGACAAAACCCTGTGCCCGGTGACGGGATTTCCCGACCAGCGTTTTCTTTATGGCAACCTGGGTTCCATAGAATCCAAACTGTTTCAGGACCGTCAACCCTCGGGGATTCTGATGGTCCAACTCAATAACCTGCATTCGATCTATGGCACCTATGGGTTGGCAGGCGGCGATCAGTTTCTGGGAAAATTCCTCACCTTGCTGGAAAAAACCATTGCCATTCCCAAGTTCATCATCAAATTTTCCGACTCGGCTCTGCTGATTCATTTGACCGACATGGACCCCGGCAAGGCACGTTCGCTGGCAGACGAGCTGAACCATTCCGTGCATCATAAATTCCTGAATATCGGCGACACCCCAGTGCCGGTGGAGGCCGATTTCGGAATGGCCCTCTACCCTTCCGACGCCGATCAATTGAATGACCTCATTGGCATTGCCTTGTCCCGTGCCTCCCAAAACGAAGAGAGGATTCATGTTTAAAAAATTGTTCGACCACATATCGGAAATGTTCAACGCAGACGTCGCCATGGATCTGGGAACCGCCAACACTCTGATGTATGTTAAAAACAAAGGGATCGTCTTGAACGAGCCCTCGGTGGTGGCCATCAGCAATAACGGCCAGGGGCGAAGCCATGTGGAAGCCATCGGCACGCAAGCAAAAAAAATGCATGGCAGAACCCACTCCCGGCTCCAAACCATCCGCCCCATGAAGGACGGCGTCATAGCCGATTTTGACATCACCAATAAGATGATTTCCTATTTCATCAAAAAGGTGTTGCGGAATTACCGGTTCGTTCGGCCCCGCATGGTGGTGGGCATTCCCACTTGCATCACTCAGGTAGAAAAGAAGGCCGTCATCGACGCGGCCACCATGGCGGGAGTGCGGGAGGTGCATTTGGTAGAGGAACCCATGGCCGCGGCCATCGGCTCCGGCATTCCCGTGCACAAACCCGAGGGCAACCTGGTGATCGATATTGGCGGCGGCACCACCGATGTCGCGGTGACCTCGATGTTCGCCATCGCCTACGGGGAATCCATTCGGGTCGCCGGGGATGAGCTGGATGAAGCCATCCTGCGCTACATGCGTTTACAGCACCATTTGAATATCGGCATCTTCGAGGCTGAGCGGGTGAAAATCGCCGTCGGCGGGGCTTATCCCCTGAAGCAAATCTTGACGACCGAGGCTCGCGGCCTGAATGTTAAAACCGGTGTGCCCACTGCCATCAAAATCAACAGCGACGAAATCCGGGAGGCCATGAAGGAACCTATCGCCTCCATCATCACGGTGATCCTGAAAGCCCTGGAAAAAACACCGCCGGAATTATCCGCCGATATTTACTCCAACGGCATTTACCTGACCGGGGGTGGCGCTTTATTGCGCGGCCTCGACAAGTTGATCGAGGAAAGCACCAATCTCAAAACCTATGTGCCGAACGAACCGTTGCTCAGCATCGTCCGCGGTGTCGGCACGGTGCTCGATAATTTCAGTGAAATGAAAAAAGTTTGCATCAACTGAATCCCGTTGCAGTAGAATGCGGCTTCAGGCTCGTCACCCTTTTTCATCGAGATCCGGTGTTCGAAACACGCACCTCAAAGAAAATGTCTCGGCCCGCCGAGTGTGTGGAATGCGAGGCCTCTGTGCCCGCACTGCCCACGGTCATGGAATACGAAGGCCAGGAAATTTACCTGTTTCACCCGGTGTTGTGTGCCGCGTGTCTGCTTGAAATGTGCCGCCGGTTTTCGGTCGAATGTGCCAATTGCGGGGGCGCCATCCCACCCTTTTCGCAGGTCGGCGTCTTGAAGGCTGGCGCCGGACAAACCCGATTCGTTCATATGACAGCCGTCTGCTCCTCCGTGGGCAGCGCGTTTCACGGATATTGGGGCAAAGGCCGTTTACTCAACTACGTTCAGGTGGAAGCATGCTAGAAATCAAGTTTGAAGTTCAGAATAAAACTATTGAGGTAGAGCCCGGAGTCAACCTGCGGGAAGCCGCAATTGCGGAAAAAATAGGGATTTATGCGCACATTTTCAAACTGCTCAATTGCCGGGGTCGCGGGTTGTGCACCACCTGCCGGGTCGAAATCGTGTCCGGCGAGGTGGCTCCAAGAAACGACGTTGAAACCAAAAATCTGGCAAAACCTTTGAAAAAGAATCCCAACCTGCGGCTGGCCTGCCAGATCACCGTGGACGACAACCTAGTGGTGCGTTCCCACGTGTGACCCTTCGGCCTCCCCTGGCGGGGGAGCCAGCGTGCCGCTGGACCCAAGGAGCTGAACTTTGGCATTGTGCCCCATAATTATTGAGTCCCGGTAGCGGGGGCAGAGGGCTATGCACTTTAAATCATGCCTGAAAATTGTTGCGTGCCAAAAGGAGCTGACCGGTGGCCTCCACCAAGTGCAACCTGGCTCCGCCGCGTCGCCGGGCCGCCAGGCGCAATCTGGAAAAATCTCATTGACAAACCCGGCTCCAAACCTTCAGAATACACACAAAATCGTATGATTCCACTGGCGCAGAGCAAACTGGACGAAGCACAGCAACATGCCCTGCAGGAATACCCGTTTGAATGCTGTGGCATCATTATCGGCTGTCCGGACAGCGATCAGGAAGACATCCTGTTCCGGTGTACCAACATTCAAAACAAGTTGCATGAGATGGACCCGGAGAAATTTGTCCGGGACGCACGGACCGCTTTTTACATCGATCCCAAGGAATTGTTGGGGATCTTGAAAGAGACTGAATCCAGAAAACTGGCCATCAAGCTCTTTTATCATTCTCATCCGGAGCACGACGCTTACTTTTCCGAGGAAGATGCAAGGATGGCCCTGTTCGACAACGAACCGACTTATCCGGAAGCCCGTTATCTGGTCATTTCGGTGTATAATAGGAAAATCAAAGAGCAGGCTTTTTTTGAATGGAACCCGGAGTCGGGGACATTTGAAAAACAGCCTGGGTGACACACCAACTAATAATTCCTCTGCTTTTAAGGAGAGAATAAAATGGCTTTACTGATCAATGATGATTGCGTTAATTGCGGTGTCTGCGAGCCCGAATGCCCGAATGAGGCCATCACTGAAGGTGACGATATCTATGTGATCGATTGGGAAAAGTGCACGGAATGCGTTGGCTGGTACGAGGCCGAGCAGTGCGTGGAGGTTTGCCCGGTGGATTGCATACCCAAAGACTCGGAACACGTGGAAACCACCGAAGAACTTTTGGAAAAGAAAAAACAATTGGTGGGCGAGGAATAACCCTGGCCGGTGTGGGACGGGTTTTTTTGAGGGTAACTATCTTGGAAGAAATGCAAGAAGAAGTCGAAGCTGTACTCGAAACGCTTCGTCCCGCATTAATGCAGGACGGCGGCAACGTTGAGCTGGTGACTATTGATGACGGGGTCGTGAAACTTCGATTGGTGGGTTCCTGCAGTTCCTGTTCCAGTTCCATCATGACCCTCAAAATGGGGATCGAACGTGCTTTGAAAAAAGCCATCCCGATGGTGCGATGCATCGAATCGGTGGAGTGATTCGGCGGCCCTCTCGCAACAAAATCAGGTTTAAATGAAGTTGACAGGTAAAGATTTTTTGAATTTGACCCGGCGCTATCCTTGGCCGGGTCGTTTTGTTTCTGCTGGCAAAACTCTGGGCCTCGGCGCGGTCGCCTTATTCTTGTGGGGCTTGGCCTCGCCGGCGGCGGCGGTCACGGTCAACCAACCCGCGCCCGATTTTTCCCTGAAATCCCTGAGCGATGTTCAGTTTGACTTGAGCGGGCATCGCGGTAAATTTTTACTGCTCAATTTCTGGGCCACCTGGTGCGGCCCCTGCAAAATGGAAATGGCCTCGCTGGAAAAACTGCATCGGCATTTCCAAACCCAGGACCTGGCGGTGATTGGTATTTCCAATGACATGTTCGGGGCCCGTGTGGTGGTTCCTTTCATGAAAGCGCATGACCTGACTTTCCCGGTTCTGCTCGATCCCACGCTGGAGGTGAGCAATCGTTACGAAGTCGTGGGCTTGCCCACCACCATCCTGATCGACCGTGAGGGCAACGTGATCGGTGTTTTGAATGGCGCGGAAGACTGGGCCACACCAAAAACCCTGCGCTATTTTGAAAGCCTGCTGGCGGTTCCCATCCAAGCCAACCGCAGTAGCGACTGACCTTTCTTGCTGGAACCCAATGAATAAAAATCTATTTTCAGCTTTTTTAATCCTGGCAATTCTAACCGTCCCATCCTTCACTCAGGCTCACGCATCCGGTCCTGATAATCCGCTCGAAGGAGACATGGTATTCATACCCGCCGGACATTTTATTTTTGGCACGGATAAAAAAGATGAGGCCGGCGACCTCCTGGCCATGGGCGTTCCCAAACCGCTTTATCTGGACGAGCGGCCGCAACAAAAAGTTTTTCTCAAAGGGTTTTATATCGACAAGAACGAAGTCACCAACCTGCGTTATAAAAATTTTATAGACGATCTGCCCAACCATCCCAAATTTAAAATTCTCGCAGAAAATCTGGGAAGCTATGCCCAACCACAGCACTGGGAAAACGGTACTTTTTTGGACGGCCGGGCCCATCACCCGGTGGTGTGGGTCACCTGGTACGATGCCGCTAATTTTTGTGATTGGGCAGGCAAGCGCCTGCTGACGGAAAAAGAATGGGAACGGGCCGCGCGCGGCACCGAGGGCCGGGAATATCCCTGGGGTCAGGCTTTTGAACCGGACCGCGCCAACCTGCCCGATAAAGCGGGGGCCAAAAATAATCTGCTCCCGGTTGGATCATTTCCCAGGGGCACCACCCCGTCAGGGCTGAACGATCTGGTCGGCAACGTCTGGGAGTGGGTGAACAACGATTACGCTCCCTACTCCGGCAATTCCTACACGCATGTGGATTTTGACCGCGGCTATAAAGTTCTGCGCGGAGCGTCCCAAGCCAACATTGGGCATTTCCCCGGAGATTTTTATTTCAAGATCCTGAAAGAATTTTCCCGTGCCGGTTACCGGCAATACTCCGCTCCGGAAATCGCCGCCCCGGATGTCGGTTTCCGCTGTGTCAGCAGTGCTCAGCCGCTCGCCATGAAATTGCTATCGGATTCCCCCGTCCTCAACGCCGTTGGACCGGGAGGCATTGCCGTTGCGGGATCGTCCAATCCGTTCGCCGAGAGCACTTCGGCTTCCTCCGTAAGTTCTACTGAAAACCCGGTATTCAATCCCTTCAAACCGGAAAACACTCTGCCCCAAGCCGGTCTCCTGGCATTGTCGATTCTTTCCTTCCTCGCGGGACTGCTCAGTTTTCTTTCACCCTGCACGCTACCCATTTTACCGGCCTATTTTGCGGTCACCGCCCAGGCCAGCCGGGCACGCATGACGGTCAATTCATTCGCATTTTTCTGCGGCCTCGCCGCCTTGTTCGTTTTGATGGGCGCCTCGGCCAGTTTTCTCGGAAGCCTCCTGCGCGACTACCAGTTTTCGTTGACCGCCTGGGGCGGAGGCCTGGTCGTGATTTTCGGGGTGATGACCCTGTGCGGCAAAGGTTTCTCCGGAGCCACCTTTCAAAGCGCGCCGACCAAAACTTTGGTGGGTTATTTTTTATTCGGGGCCACCTTTGCCCTCGGCTGGACTCCCTGTATCGGCCCCATCCTTTCCGGAATCATGCTCCTCGCGGCATCGGAAAAACACGTCCTGCAAGGCATGACCCTGCTATTTTTCTTTGCAATGGGTCTGGGATTGCCGCTCATTGTGTTTTCCGCTTTTTTCAGCCATCTGAAAAAAGACGGGTGGTTCTGGCGGCTTATGCGCGGTAAAGGCTGGAACCTAAAACTGGGCAACCACCATATTCTGCTCCATTCCACCAATGTGTTCAGCGGGGTTTTGTTGATCGTATTGGGAGCCGCTCTCGCTCTGGACTACCTGACCTACTTCAACAATCTCATCCCCATAGAAGCCCAGATCTGGTTCAGCGGTTTTGAAGAAACAATTGTGCACTGGCTGACTTGAACCGTGGTTCCACTTTGCAAAGCAATAGTTTCATCTGGTACAATGCGGACGTTTTACAGGCAACCTTCTTGCGGAAAGTGACAGGATCGTGCAACAATTTCTAGCCTTAAGTTTATCGCTCATTTTTTTCCTGACCGCCTGTTCGGGCACGGACTCGGTGACCCGAAAATCCTGGTCCGAACACAAAAACACCATTTACCTGCAAGATTTAACATCTAATAAAAACGACTTTCAAGACGCCGGGGCCCAACTGCGGCTAGCCTTGGAAGACCAGTTCGCCGACACTTTGTTCCTGGTAGCGGAAGAGAAAAAGTACGCCAGGTTCCACATGAAATACAAGGTGACCGAGTTCAACAAGGGCAGTCGCCTCAAACGGATGGCCACTTTCGGTATCGACGACGGGTCGCGCGCCCGCATCAAGGTGAAAGTCGCCTTATTCAGCGAAGAGAGTGTCCTCGGGCAATGGGAAGTGGAGTCCTGGGTCGGTGGCGGCATCACCGGAGGTTCCGCCAGCCAACTGTTCGAGCAGGTCGCGGAACAAATCCTGCAACATTTGAAAGGATTCTGACCCGAACGGGAGGACCTTGGAAAACATTGAAAATATTCTTTATCCCCGGTTCTTAGCAACCATTTAAATTGGAGTCGGGTGCGTCCTTCTGGAAAGAGGGCACGGTGTTGCGGGTGCCAGGGGAACCTGCAGTGCGACGATTCACCCCCCCTGGATTGAAGGGAGGTGGTCCATTGTCTAGTGATAGAATAATGGGAACTTCCTTCGGAATCGGTTGATCCGGTTCCGGGAAGTTCCCAACTAAAAAGAAAAAGGCTCCACGTGCATGCGTGGGGCCTTTTTTGATTCCTGCCCGGTAAGTTCTATCCGGTATTTCGCGCGCAACGGAACCCTACAAAATTGTAACGCGCGGTCGGCTCCAGGTAATTCCGATCCCAAGTAGCGGAAAACTTGATCACCAAATGCGTCTGGTACAGGCCACCGCGCAGGACTTTGAACTTGCCCTGCTCAGCACCCGGCATGCCATTGAAGTCGTAGTCGTCCGCCGTCCACTCCCATACATTGTGTCCCATACCGTACAGGCCGTAAGGACTGATCCAACTTTTATGCTTGTCCACCGCCTCCGGAATGAAACCGGAAAACCCCATGTTGGGATGCTCCCGATAAACCCTCCAGGGCCATTTACGCCCATCCGTGCCGCGCGCCGCTTTCTCCCATTCCGCCTCCGTGGGCAGACGTTTGGCCACTGCCCGGCAATATTCCTCCGCCTCAAAAAATGTGGCCAGCGTGACGGGATAATTTTCTTTTCCGGGGAACACGGCATAGCCGGGGTTCTGCGTCCGATAGTCCCCACGCGCGACTTCATAACGGTCGATCAAAAACGCTTTTAGAAAAACTTTCTGGCCCAGCTCGGTTTTGGGTGCCTCGGCATGGCCCATGATGAACTCGCCCGCGGGGATATACACCATGTCCCCGGGAACAGTGACCCCGGCAGGAACCTGAACTTCAATTTGCTCCACACGGGAATCGGAACAGCCCGGCAAAACACTCAGAAGAATCCCTATAAAAACCGCCCACGGAAACCGCAAACTCTGCGAGCAGGAACGCTTCATGAACGGGTCTTGGGAGCGCCGGGACGTCGATCAAAAAAATGGAATACTTCGCCGCCGTTGATCGGCAGAGGTTTTTTCTTGAAATCGAGAGGATGGTCAATGCCCGGTTGAATGGTCCCATCCACTGAGTACGGACCATAATCGGCCCAGTAATTGCGCTTGCGCGAATCGGTGAATTCAATGCCGGTAATGTATTTGACGTTCTTGTAGCCGTACTTGAAGGGCGCGATCAAGCGCAGTGGAAAACCGTGATCGCGTGACAAGGATTGGCCGTTCATGCGCAAAACCAAAAGCACGCGCGGCCGGAGCAATTCGTCCAGTGAATAACTTTCATAATAGGAATCAGCGGATTGAAAATAAACGTAGCGGGCGGAAGGTTTGGGGCGTACCTGGTCCACCAGATTTTTGAATCGAAATCCTTCCCACACCGCCTTGGCGGACCAGCACTCCACACATTTCAGCCGCGAGATTTGCGAAACCACGGGGAACCCAAACAAGTCTTCGTAGGTGAAGGTGCGCGGACGCTCCACCAAGCCACGTACCGGCAGGCCCCACTGGCTCATATCCACACCCATGAATGGATTGGCGCTCCGGATGTAAAACCCGGGCACGTCCCGGTTTTGAATGTAATTTTTGGGAATGTTTTTATTCTGCTGGAAATCGACTGTCGCGAAACCTTGGCGCGGCGCAAACATCGTGGACAGCGCAAGCGTGGCGAGGGAAACCGTTTTTAAAAAAGCCCGGCGGTTCCATTTCTCTTTGAAGAAAGCCATGACATCGTTCCTATTTCAAACCCAGGACATCCTGCATGTCGTACAAACCGGGTTGCTGTTCGACCAGCCATTGCGCGGCGCGGATCGCCCCGCGTGCGAATGTTTCCCGGCTTTGCGCCTTGTGGAGAATCTCGAATGTTTCTCCCATACCGCCGAACAACACCCGGTGTTCCCCTACAATATCACCGGCCCGTACCGTGTGGATACCAATTTCTTTCGCGCCCCGGCCCTCGCTGAAGCCGTGCCGGCCATAAACGCCGACTTCCTTGAGATCGCGCCCCAACGCTTCCGCCACGATTTCCGAAATCCGGACGGCGGTGCCACTGGGCGCGTCTTTTTTAAATTTATGGTGAGCCTCGATGATCTCCACATCATAAGCATCGCCCAGCGCCAGCGCCGCATCCCGCACCACTTTGAACAATACGTTGACGCCAATGCTCATGTTGGGCGCCAGCACACAACGGATGGACTGCGCGGCTTGTTGGATTTCTCTTTTTTCTGCGTCGGAAAACCCAGTGGTTCCAAACACCACGGCCTTGTTCTGCGCCGTCACCTGTTGCAGGGTGTTCATACTGGACTGCGGCAATGAAAAGTCGATGATGACGTCGCACGACGTCACCGCTTGCGCCAGATCATCCAGCACGGCAATACCTTTGGAACCGATTCCGGCCAGCTCTCCGACATCGCTCCCCACGCAGGAGTTGCCCGGCGCTTCCGTACCGCAACACACCGCCACGCCTGCGGACTGCTCAATGCAGGCGATAATGGTCCGTCCCATCCGCCCCGCGGCTCCGATCACGCCAATTTTTATCAACCCATACCTCCCTTCATATCAGAGAATATTTTTTGAGGACGCTTTTCAATTCCTGCAGGTGTTCGTCGGTGAGGTGAGACAGGGGCGGCCTGAGTTCATCAGAAATTTTTCCCATGAGCGCGAGCGCGGTTTTGACCGGCACCGGGTTGGTCTCGATGAACATGGCGTTGTTGAGGTCCATCAACTCGTAATGGAGAGCCCGCGCTTCATCTATTTTATGGTCCGCCGCTTTGGCGCAGAGCGCCGCTACTTTATCCGGCACCACGTTGGCGGAAACCGAAATCACTCCCTTGCCGCCAATCGCCAGAATCGGCCATAGCAGAGGGTCGTCACCGGACAACACCGTAAAATCATCGCCGCACTGGTCGATCACTTCACTGATCTGGATGAGCGACCCGGAAGCTTCCTTGATCCCAACGATGTTTTTGACGTCCCTGGCGAGCCGCGCCACCGTGGGCGGGAGCATGTTCACCGAAGTCCGGCTGGGCACGTTGTAAAGAAAAATCGGCAGATCGGTTTCCCTGGCCACCGCTTTGAAATGTTCGTACAACCCTTCCTGCGAAGGCTTGTTGTAGTAAGGCGTGATCAGCAGGGACCCGTCAGCCCCGGCTTGTTGCGCGTGCTGGGTGAGCTCGATGGCTTCGCGGGTGGAGTTGGACCCGGTTCCCGCCAGCACCGGTATCTTACCCTTGCACACCTCCACCGCGATGGAGATCACCTGATGGTGCTCTTCATTATCGAGCGTGGCGGATTCACCCGTCGTGCCGCATGGCACGATGCCATTGGTGCCGCCGGCGATTTGAAACTCCAGCAAATCACGCAACCCGGCTTCATCCACTTTGCCGTTCTTAAGCGGAGTGACTATGGCGACAAACGATCCTTCAAACATAATGGTCTCTGTGGGGTGAAAAGATTGCGGTCACAATTCGATGAGGTGACCTTCAAAAGTAATTTTGGTGAGCCCTTCCAAATACACAGTGGGCAAGGCCCCGTTCGAGGGTTCGATATAGACTTTTAAAATTTCGCCGCCGCGGGTCTCGACATGCACCGGAGATTCGATTGCAAACCGGCGCGCCGCCGCCAGGGCAGACGCCACCACCCCGGTGCCGCAAGCCAGCGTTTCGCCCTCCACACCTCTCTCGTAAGTTCGTACCTTGAGGCCGTTGTCGCTTTTCTTCTGAACCCAGTCGACATTGGTGCCCGCGGGAGCGAATATGGAATGATAGCGGATGTTGCGTCCGACTGCCTGCACGTCCACCGCTTCCACATCGTCGGCAAACAAAATAGCGTGCGGCACTCCGGTGTTGATGCTGTCGACCTGGTAGCTCACGCCGTTGAAGGTCACTTCCAGATTTTCCCGCAAATCTTTCGGCGGCGTCAGTTTCACCTTCACCATGGGACCGTCCACCTCGGCGGAGATGATGCCCGCCAGGGTTTCAAACGAATGTTTTTGCGGAGCAATGTTATTTTCAAACGCATAACGCGCCACACAGCGCCCGCCGTTGCCGCACATCTCGGCGGTACTGCCATCGTTGTTGTAAAAATCCCATTTATAGTCCGCCCGCTCGGAGTTCTCGATGAAGATCACTCCGTCGGCGCCCACCGAGTCTTTGAGACGGCACACACGGCGCACGAAATCGCGCTTGATTTCGGAGTCGAGCGCCGGCGTGCGGTTGTCGATGATGACAAAATCGTTGCCGCTCCCGCTCATCTTGGTGAATGGAATTTTCATTCGAATCGGTTGCATGGTATTTAGATGAATTGCCGCCCGGTTAGATTCATGGGTGGAGACGGGACGATTTTATCACGGTTGCCCACTTGGGAGCAAGGGCCGGGCAACGCACGGAGGTGAAGGGGGCGGCATTCCACAAATGTTGAGCATACCCACTCAAGCACAGACCTTTTGCCTACAAGAGCACCCTGCCTCCCCCTTTTTAAGGGGAGGGTTGGGAGGGGTTGATGTAAACCACCCCTAACCCCTCCTTGAAAAGGGGAGGGATTTTTATTCGCCCCGCGCGGAGCGGTCCTGTGATCCGGTCAATTTTTTTCTCCTCCTATTGAGTTGCGGATAGAGCTAAACTGAATGATGGAGGTGAGACCATGAAAATCGATCTGAATGGAAATCTGGTGTGCGTCCGGGCCAATGAAGATGTCACCAGCAAGCGCAACCTGAATTATTTTATGGGGATATCGGAGAAGACCGCGGGCACCCGCCACCTCTCAATGAACCTGGTGAAAATCCCGCCCGGCGGCAAGGCCGAGCCGCATTACCACGACAGCTTCGAGGCCGCCATTTACATTCTGGAAGGCCGGGTCGACAACCGCTATGGCGAAGGATTGAAGAAATCAATCGTCACCGAAAAGGGCGATTTTCTGTTCATCCCGCCCGGCGTGCCGCATCAACCCGCGAACCTGAGCGACACCGAACCGGCCCTCGCCCTCATCTGCCGAAGCATCGCCAGCGAAGAAGAACCGGTCATACCCTACGATCCCCCCGGCGAAGCGCCGGAGCAAAAAGTGTCCCAACTGTGACTTGCACCCAACAACTGTAGAACATGAATCCAAGTTCAACCCGTTAATCATTTTGACAGGACCACAGGACCGCTCCGCGCGGGGCGAACAAAAAAATTATATTGACCACAAAGCGCACCAAGGACAGAACGGAAATGCAAACCACCCCCCGCCCTCTTCACAAAGAGGGAGCTAAATGAGTCCCCATTCTTGCAGGGAGGGGGGGATTTGCGGTAAGGGGTGTAGGGGCTACACCATGCCGACGGGGTTGTTGTAGGCGGCGGGGCGTTGTTCGGGCCGCATGTGAAGTTGTTTGAGGTCGTTGGTGCCGAACTTGTCGACGTAGAGGAAGATGTATTCGCGGACGGCGGTGCGCAGGTCCCACTTGCCATCGTGGTTGCGTTCGAATTCTTCAAACACGTCCAGCGCTTCCTGGATGTTCAACCCGTCCTCCACCGTGAAGTAGTAATCCAGCGCCAGGTCCCAATCCGGATTTTTGTAGCAGGACACGCCGAATTTTTCCGGCTCCATGGCCACCGGACTGTACTTGCCCAGCACAAAAGTCATGAACCCCAGCGAATGAATGCTGTCCTTGTTGGCGTGGACGAAGCGTTTGCTGTCCTCGGCCTCTTCCGATTTTTCACCGGGGAAGCCGAAGAATCCCATGATGTGGTTCCAGATGCCATACTTGGCCGACATCGCCAGGTTGGTCTGGATGGCGTCGACGTGGGTCGCCTTGTCCATCAGTTTGAGGACGCGCTCGTTGCCGGACTCGAAGCCGAAATGCAGGTAGCGGCATCCCGCTTGCGCCGCGTCCTCCCACACTTTGTCGTCGAGCAGGTTTTCCTCGAAGCGCATGTGGGTGGTCCAGGCGATGTCGATTTTGTTGTCGATCAACGACTGCGACAGCTTGCGAAACAGCGCCGGCGGGTAGGACTCGTCGGTGAAATGAAAATAACGGTTGCCGTATTTTTCCTGGAGAAAACGGATTTCCTCGGTGATCTGCGCGATCTGTTTCGTGCGGTAGCCTTCGACGTAGCCCTGGAAATGATCGCAGAAAGTGCACTTGCCCCAGTAACAACCGCGCGTCGCCAGGTAAGGCAGAATCAAATCCGGCACGAAATATTTTTCCAGCGACAGGCCGTCGAAATCGGGCGGCGGCAGTTTATCCATATTCTCGGCGAATACTTCTTTGTTGACGTGAATGCCGTCGGCGTCCTTGTACATCAGATTGGGCAGGGTGGAAAGATCGGTGTCTTTGCGTTCCAGCGCTTCGATGAGTTTCAGAAACGCGTTTTCCCCTTCGTACAGCACCGCCGTATCGAACCACTCGAACAAATTATCTTTTTCGGGAAGCACGTCGCGGATGCGGGTGATGATGTTGCCCCCCAAAGTAATGTGCGTGCCGGGGCTTTGCTCCTTGATCATCTTGCAGAAGGTGAAGGTGGCGATCAACTGTTTCTGCTGTACCACGGAGATGCCGACGACATCCGGTTTTTCTTGTGCGATGAGGTCGGCGATCAGGAAGCGGTACACGTCGCGGTAGACGTTGATCTGGTCGTCGTCCAGCGCCTCAATAATTTCGGTGGACATGAACGGCTTGTACACTAGATCGGTCTCGATCGGTGGAAAGCAGATTTGCGCCGGGTAATAGCCGAGGGAAATAACCGTCATGGTTTGGTGCAGGCAATGCGTGGCCCATTCCAGTTTGTCGATCTCGTAGAAATCCTGCCCGCGCAGAATTTTCTTGGCGTCCTCCACATCGGCGATTTGCGCCCGAAACCGGTCCTCGGTCCACTCGAGCAATTGTTCGCGGAGCGTCCGCTCCTCTTCATTGAGTCCGGTTTTGTCTGCCGTCACATTGAGGTGGCGCAGTTCAAACGTGATGCGTTTCTGGACATGGCGCAGGAATTTCTCACTAAACATGAGGTCGTACATTTCGACGTTGATGTCCTTCTGGATCACCTCATGGCCGGCGGGACGCAGGACGGAAGTGAGCGCCGGGAGGCTGAGGTACGGCTCCGAAGGCAACCAGTCTGGTGGAAATAACAGTAGAACTTTCATAATATTACTGAAGGAGAAAGCCCCCTAGCCCCCTTCGGAGAAGGGGGAACGTATCGACCTGCTCATTCAAGATCGTTGGGATGCATTCAAGGTTTTCACAGTTTTTCAAAGCTTTCTTTACATATAAGAAAGCACGAAACGCCCCGATTCAGCATGGCCTATCATATCATTTTTCAACTTTTCCACCTACGCTTTCCCTTGAAAAGCCGATTTCTCATGAAAATCTCCCTCCGACTTTACCGGCGGTCAACCCACAAAATCCGTTGACACCGCTCATGGGGCACGTATAATCACGGTAAAGCTCATAAATTTCAGCGGTTACAGTGTCAACCCACCCGCGTTCCCAATTGCCCGAGCGGGGCTTCAGCGTAGGGGTGGGTTTTTCTATATGGGGCGGTACGATCTGCCGCCAAGCTCTTTCGGAAGCCATAAAAAGTTGCCGTTTTCTGGTTGCTATCGGGGCCATGGTTAATGGTAATCTCAGTGGACCGAACCCCATAAAAATTTTCACCGGGTTTTAGCCTTTAATTGGAAGAGGATCGTGATGCTTGGAAGCCGAAAAAAATTATTGCAACTGTCACTGGGAATGATGTGGGTGGCGCTGTGTTTGCCCGTTGCGGCCCTGATGGCCGCCTCAGGCCCCGTGTCCGCCACCAAAGTTTCCATCACCCTGGTGGACGGAGTGGCGGTCGCGCCCAACGGGGATATTTACATTTCCCGGCGTAGCCACAACATCATCAGCCGGATCGATGCCAGGGGGAGGCTGATCAACGTGGTCGGCACTGGCGCCTCGGGGTTTTCCGGTGACGGCGGACCGGCAACGCAAGCGACTCTCAGGGTTCCCGCCGGTCTGGCGTTCGACTCTAAAGGCAACCTGTACATCGCCGACCGGGAAAATCATCGCGTCCGCATGGTGGACCGGAAGGGCATCATCCGCACCGTCGCTGGCAACGGCACAGCGGGGTTCAGCGGCGATGGCGGGCCGGCCACGCAGGCCAGCCTCAATCTGCCTTGCGGCATGGTGATCGACAATAAAGGCAACCTGTACATCGCCGACCGCTCCAACAACCGGATCCGGGTGGTCGATTCCAAAGGAAACATCCGCACCATTGCGGGCACTGGTGCCGAGGGGTACAACGGCGATGCCATGCCGGCCTTGAGAGCCACGCTGGACAAACCGTTCGGGCTCGCCCTCGACCAAAACAATAATTTATACATCGCGGACCGCGGCAATAACCGCATCCGCAAAGTCAACTCCGCTGGGCTCATCAGCACGGTGGCGGGCGACGGCGGATTTTACTTCATCGGTGACAACGGCCCCGCCTACCGGGCGAGCATCGCCGGCCCCACTGGCGTCGCGGTGGCTCGGAACGGCAACATTTATATCGCCGACCGCAACAACAATCGCATTCGTGTGGTGGATGCACAGGGCATGATCCGCACCATCATGGGCACCGGTCAACAGGATTACAACGGCGATTCGGAATTGGCGCGGGAAACCAACCTGCACCTTCCGTTCGGTGTCGCGCTCGATAAAAAGGGCGACCTGATCGTGATCGACCGTTCCCACTACCGCATCCGCAAAGTGACCCTGAAAAGCAACCAAGTAGAAACAATCGCGGGCAACGGAAAAAGGGATTTTGGCGGGGACAATGGTCCGGCGGAGGGCGCCCGATTGAGTTTCCCGCACGGCATTGTGGTGGACAGCAAGGACAACGTGATTTTCGCCGATAAATCACACTACCGCATTCGCCAAATCACGCCCCAGGGAATCATCACCACGATTGCTGGCGACGGCATTCGCGGCAACATCGGCGATGGCAAGCCCGCTCTCAAAGCCTCCGTGTTTCCCACCAAAATGGCGCTGAGCGATAACGATGAACTTTACTTCATCAGCCCCAGCAGTTTTGTCAGCCTCGTCCGCAAGCTGGACCGCAAGGGCATCATCAGCCTGTTTGCTGACACCGGAGATCCGGAATATCAAAAAGCTATTTTGGCGACGGCTTACGCCGGTCAATCCGCCACCTCGGACCGCGCGGTCATTACCCAAATATCGGACATCGTAATCGACCCTCAAGGCAATGTGTTCATGGCCGACCGGATCAACTATCAAATTCGCAAGATTGACACGCGCGGCAAGTTGACTGTATTTGCCGGAACGAGCGCCTCCAATTACACGGGCGACGGCGGCCCCGCCCGCTTGGCCACGTTTCGAGACCCGCAAGCCCTGACCCTGGACAAACAGGGCAACATGTACATCGCCGATGCCGGCAACAACGTGATCCGCAAAATCGACCTCCAAGGCATCATCACCACCATCGCCGGGAATGGCAAGCATCAGGATAGCGGCGACGGCGGACCGGCGCTCCAGGCCGGGCTGAGGTCCATAGATGACCTCGTGATGAGTCCTGCCGGAGAACTGCACGTCCTGGAAACCAACACGCACCATGTTCGCAAAATCACCAGGGATGGCAAGATCGTGACCGTCGCCGGCCGGGCCGGAATCCAGGGAATGTTCGGCGATGGCGGACCCGCGACCCAAGCCATGCTCAAACAACCTGCCGGCATCGCTTTCGATTCCAAAGGCAACCTGTACATCAGCGATATGGGTAACAACCGGATCCGCAAAGTGGATACCCAGGGCATCATCACCACGCTTGCGGGAACGACCTCCTTCGGTTGGGCAGACGATGGCGAGCATGTTGAAATTTATTTCCAGAATTTTCCTTGATCCACCAATTTGTCAGGACTCAACCAAAGCCATGGCATTGATTGAACCCAGCAACCCCAGAACTTTTGGAGACATTTCATGTTTAAACGTTTAAAAACCGCATCGTTATTACTGGCCTGGGGCGTTTTGATTGCCATCCCGCAAACCCCACTGGCCGCTGAGACAGACGCGCTGAGCAAGCTGTTGCAAAAGGTGGACCGCCTGGTCTGTTCGACGCCCAAAAAAATAACGGCTCTCTACACTTCGGATATGGTGATCATCGCTGATGACCGGCGCGTTTTGCCGGAAAACCGCATCCAGGATTACGAGGCCATGATCGCGCAGTTGCAGGACATGAAGTGTGAAACCAAACGCACGATCCTGGCGGGCAACGCTGGCGATAAAATCGGCTACCTGCTGGTGGATGAATTGATCAGCGTAACGTCCAGGCTCAGCACCGATGAGCGCCAGCACAGCGTTTGCACTTACGCCTTCACCAAGCAACGGGGTATCTGGAAAATCAAACACGAACACTGCTCCAGTCTCCCGGATTACACGATCGTTCCCGGCGACGACGCACTGTATTACTTCCACAACCCGGTTTACTGACCGGGGCGTGCCCCTGCAGGCAAATTGCTGACGCATGGTATTGTCGCCAGCAGTTGTTGAGCGCATGTCAAAGTTTGACCTATTGCCTCCAGGTGCAACCTGGCGCGGGGCGGCTGACCGTTAAAATCAAACATGACACCGAACACTCCCGACTCCCTCGGCCCGGTTCTCACTGAGACCGGCGTCCATTTTTCCTTGTACTCAGAAAATGCGACGCGGGTCGAACTGTGCCTGTTCGATGCCATCGATGCCGTGCAGGAATCGCAACGCATCCCGCTTGATAAACATACCGATCATATTTGGCGCGTCCAGGTGCCGCAGGCCGGACCGGGGTGCCTGTATGGTTACCGGGTGCATGGTCCCTATGATCCGCCGCAGGGACACCGTTTCAATCCCGCCAAACTACTGATCGACCCCTACGCCAAAACCCTGGGGCGGCCCGTCACCTGGCACGAAACGTTATTTTCGGTACCCGACCACACCCTCCCCAAAATGCAGGAGGAACCGGATACCCGCGACAACGCCGCGCACGCGCCGCTGTGCCAGGTGGTCGATACCGCCTTCGATTGGCAGGGCGATCGTCCCCCGGCCATTCCCTGGCAGGAAACGATTCTTTACGAAACCCACGTCAAAGGGTTCACCCAACGCCATCCCGGGATCCCTGAAAATTTGCGCGGCACCTTTCGGGGCCTGGCCAGCGCACCCGTGATCCAACACCTCCAACAGCTGGGGGTCACCGCCATTGAGCTGTTGCCGGTCCACCAGGCCATGGACGAAACTCACCTGCATCAACGCCAGTTAGTCAATTATTGGGGATACAACTCATTATTATTTTTAGCGCCGGACATGCGATTTGCCGGGAAAGACGGTCCCGGTCCGGTGCGGGAGTTCAAGGAAATGGTACGCGCCTTCCACCGCGCGGGCATGGAAGTGATCCTCGATGTGGTCTACAACCACACGGCTGAAGGCGATGTCCTGGGTCCGACCCTGTCATTTCGAGGCATTGACAATTCGATTTATTATCGGCTGGCCGCTGAGGATCCCGCTAAAGATATCGACACCACCGGATGCGGCAACACTTACAACACCCAGCACCCGATGGCCCGGCGGTTGGTATTGGACAGCCTGCGATACTGGACGCAAGAGATGCATGTCGATGGATTCCGGTTTGACCTGGCGGTGTCTCTGGCTCGCGGAGCTACCGGCGCTTTTGAAGCTGAAGGAAAATTTTTCGAAGACATCCGCATGGACCCGGTCCTGGCAAAAGTGAAACTCATTGCCGAGCCCTGGGATCTTGGCAACCAAGGTTACAGGATTGCGGAGTTTCCTCCGCCGTGGTCGGAGTGGAACGATCAATACCGTCAAACCGTGCGGCGGTTCTGGCGCGGGGATGCGGGACAAATGGGGTTGCTGGCCCGGCGCATCGCGGGGAGCGGCGATATCTATCACCCGCAGGGCCGGCCCCCCAGAGCGAGCATTAATTACATCACCTGTCATGACGGTTTCACTTTACAAGATTTGGTCAGCCACGAACAAAAGCACAACGAAGCCAATGGCGAAAACAACCGCGACGGCAACAACGCCAACGACAGCGCAAATTATGGGATCGAAGGACCCACCGAAGATCCAATCATCAGCGGCCTTCGCACACGGCAGAAAAAAAATATGCTGGCCACATTAATGTTGTCTTTGGGCACGCCCATGATTCTCGGGGGAGATGAAATCGGCCGCACCCAAAAGGGCAACAACAACGCCTACTGTCAGGACAATCCCATCAGCTGGTTCAACTGGAATCTGGATGCGGACCAGAAAGGTTTTCTGAAATTCGTTGGCGAATTGATACAACTCCGCAAAAACAACCCGCTCCTGCAAACCGATCAATTCTTCAAAGAAGATTCCTCCGCAAAGGAAATCGTCTGGTTGAACCCGACGGGCGAAACCATGACCTTGGCGGACTGGGACGACGGCACCCGAAAATGCTTCGGTTTCCTCCTGAGTCCCGCCCGCCTGGCGGGGGCCGAGGCCCGGCCACTGCTGGTGCTGATCAACGCGGACCAGCAAAATTTTGATTTTATCCTGCCGAAAAAAAATTCCGACGGTCCCTGGCAGATGGCGCTCCACACCGGCGAAAACAGCGTTCCCGAATTCCAGCAATCGCCCTCCGGTCAAACCCAATTTAAATTGGAGGGTCAAATTCTAGTGGTGCTCACGTCTGGAGAACCCAGTAAAAGGTGAGCCGCAAGTTGAAAACTTTCAGGAAAGACAGCAGGCTATTTATGAGAGAATGGAAATGGCCAGCGCATACCTGTCTTGTTGAATCTTTCGGCCCGCTCAGAATGACAAATTAAATCACACTAATAATCAGGAGTGAATCTACATTGAAAAAACTTGTGATTCGAGTGGATTTGGAATTGGAAGACCTGATTCCGGAATATTTGGAAAGCCGGAGAAAAGACATCGTCTTATTTCGTGATGCCATGAACCGCAACGATTTTGTTACGGTCACTCAATTGGCTCATAACATCAAGGGTTCGGGTGGTGGTTACGGGTTTGACCTCATAAGCAAACTGGGCGGGGACATTGAACATGCCAGCAGTGAGAAGGATGCAACGTCCATTCAAAAAAGCCTCACCGATCTGGACTATTATCTGAACCATATTGAGGTGGTTTACAAATAATTCTCTACCACGGGAAAATGTAAAACAATCCTGATATTTTCCAGCCTGACCATGAACCTCAATGACTTCCAAATCTGTGTCTAGAATCAAACTGTGGTGGCCAAACCTGCGGTGGGCAAATCCGCGGTCGGCGTACCTGCGGTCGGCGGTTTATGGAATACTGGTGGTGGCGAGCGTTGGGATTGCGGCGACCAGCCCGGCCATCGGGTCTCCCCTTTCCTGGCAAGCCGAACGGGAGACACCCACCCCCCTGCCCTCCAAAGGAATCATTAGCGAAGACGTATCGCCCTCTGCCAAAACCGTGCCCGATCCTCCCCTCCCCTTGCAAAAACCTGACGTCCGCCAGCGGGAAGCCAGGCAGGAAAACTGCCGGCTCTGACACAACGGCATTGAGGAAATCAGCGCCTCCCATCCCTTGAGTCTGGGTTGCACGGTTTGCCATGGCGGCGAAGCCCTGGCACGCGATAAGGACCGCGCCCATGCCACGCTGATTCACGACCCTGCCGCCGGCACCGGAAAACGCAATCCTTCGTCCTTAAAAGTCGCCGCCCGCAGTTGCGGGCAATCCCAATGCCATTCCGGGTTTGAGCAGGAGGACCGCAACCATGTGGCGCGCGTGCGGAAATCCATGATGGGAACCCTGGCGGGAATGATTGCCGGCCTGCGGTTTCAATGGGCGGGTCAAACCCAGGCCCGCGCCAAATACGGAGTTCACGCGGTAGTGGATCAGGACCGGTCCATCCCGGAATCGCAGGGCGCTTTATCGCGTCTGCGGGCCTTGCCGTTTTTTTCACCCCTGAGTTTAAAACAGGCACGCGCCGTGCATCCCGACTCCGGTCCGCAACAAATTTCCAAACACATCGGCGACAGTCTCCTCCGCAAGGTTTGTTTTCAATGTCACCTGGATTCCCCGCCGCCGCCGGGCGAATACCGTTCGCAAGGATGCGCCGCCTGCCATTTCACCTACAACGCGGCGGGACGCTACCAAGGCAACGACGCGACCATATCAAAAGCCGAACCGGGCCACGCCGCATTCCACCGCATGACGGCTTTGCCGGCGCAGGGGCTTTGCCTGCAATGCCACAAATCGCTGGCTCTTTCATCTCATGGCAGTCCCACACAATTCAATAAAACCCCAGCCGTCTCATGGCCGGGCCGGGGCTTGATAAAAACGGACGTGCATTTGGCACGCGGCATGGAGTGTATTGACTGCCATACGCAGTTTGATATCATGGGGGACGGAAATATTTACTCCCGGCAATATCAGGCCGTAGAAATCCGTTGCGAAACCTGTCACGGCGACAGCGAGTCCTTGCCAACCGTTGCCGAAATCACCGACCCGGAAGACCGGGTGATCCGCCTGGCCAGGCATTACCAGGGATTCACTAATTCGCTGGGCGACAAAATGGTGCTGTCTGCGCGCCACAATAAATTGACTAACGTCAAGATGCTGGGCGGCAAAATTGTGACGTTGAGTAAACGGACCGGGAAAAAATTCATCACACCATTGGTCAAAAATTCCAAGTATGGACACCGCATCCCGCAACATCAAAGTCGGCTGGCCTGCACGGCGTGCCATTCCCAATGGGTGCCAAAATGCGCCGGTTGCGATGCCTTCTTTAAAGCTTCGATCGCTTCTTCATCCGCTGGAAATTTTTCAGGCGCGGGGGACTGGACTCATGGCCGGCCTGCCATGGAAGTGGAGGAACCCCTATTGATGGTGGGGCCACGCGGCCGGGTGACCCCCATGACCACCCCCAACGCCCACACCCTGACGGTGTTGGATGCCAAGGGCCATCCTTTATCAGTGATCGGTAAAAATGGCGATGCCCTGGGCCAGTATAAGGAATGGCAATTCGTCAACCCGTTGGGATATTCCGGCTCGCAGGCGGCACACGCGACGGCTCCGCATTCGGTCGGTGCAAAAACCCGGTCCTGCACCAGCTGTCACTTTTCGCCGCGAGCTCTGGGCCTGGGCGACGGAGATTTAAAAATCGGCAAAACCGCATCGGGTAAAAGAGATTTCATGGCACCTGTGATATTGTCCGGCCGGGTCTCTGGCAAGTCGAAACAAAGTCCGCTGGCCAAGGTCAGTCCGCAAGGCCAATCCATCGCCGGAGTCAGTCAGGGCCGGGCACGGTTGCTCAACCAACAGGAAATCACCCGCATTCTCAAAGTGAGTAATTGCCTGCCCTGTCACCGGCAGGATTCTGACCGGATTTACAAAGATATTAACAAAAGCTATAAGTTTGAAAAACTAGTGAAGCACCGCCGATTGCGCAACAAAATTTTAAACAAGAGATGATCCATCCCCATGAAGGCTTTCCCCTATAAATACTTGATCCCCGGTGCGGGGATCATCGGCTTGATCTTTTTAGTCCTGCCCGTTATCCAGGCGCAAGGTTTGCCGGACGATCCTCAGGGGTTTGAGCGCGGGGGAATGTTTCCGGACGCGCCCGCCCGCACTCCGCAGGCATTGGAGAATTTTGAAAAACGTTTTGTGGACATACCTCCCCGGCAGGGAAAACAGCAAATCGACGCTGATGATTTTCGCGATCCGTTTTTTTTCGTTCGGGGCTACCAGGCCGATGCCCGAGAGGTATTGAAACCGGGGACCACGGTCGATGGCATCCGTTTCAATTCCTACAAGGACTCGAAGGGGTTCATCGAAAAATTTTACAGGAATTCCAACTTCACTTTAGGGGATGTTTTTGGCCGTATTCGTCTGGTCAACAAGGAGGGCGGTTGCCTGGTGTGCCACCGCGGCATTTCTGAAATCAGCGAGAATCATAAATTTTCCTGCACCCAGTGCCACCGCGGAAAACGGGATGGCAAAACCATTGAGACGGCTCACCGTGGGATGATCAGCAATCCATCGGATTATGAACACGCGCCCCGGACTTGCGGCAAATGCCACGCCGATCAAATTGAAAAGGTCAACAAGTCGTTGATGGCCACGGGCCGGGGAATGATTGAAATGACCCGCCAGGCATGGGGAGCGCCCCCCCTGAAACAACCGAAAATCCCGCAAGCCAATCCCATACCTAAAAGCAGTGAAGGGTCACCCGCGGAAGAAGACCCCAAAACTCCGCCCTGGACTTACGTCAGCCAGAATCACCCGGTGGACGATTTTCTGAATAAAAAATGCCTGCGGTGCCACGTCTCCTCGGCCGCTCCGCACCGGCCGGGCGATTTCCGTGCCACCGGGTGCGCCTCCTGCCATATGATTTACACCAATGACGGCACCACCTTGACGCGCGATCGGGCCATTCAAAGTGTCCTGCAAAAAAAAGGCGGGAACATTTCCGATCGTTTCACCGCGAAGTATGCCGCCAATTCTCTGAACAATAAAAGAGGCTATCCCCTGGTGCATAGATTCACCGTGGCGGTGCCCAGCGTCCAATGCGAACATTGCCACAATAACAACGGTGTGGGCAACGAGTTCGAAGGTTTGTTCGGATTGCCCGCGCGGCCCAAGCCTTTCAGGTCGCAGGTGGAAGGCAACGACCCGGTGCTGTACGGCAGAAAACATGAGTTTCTACTGCCGGATATTCATCGGGAAAAAGGCATGCACTGCATCGACTGCCACGGCATCGAAGAAATAAAAGCGGATGCCAATCAATATCCCACGCTTCATGATGCGGTCCAAGTCCGGTGCGAAACCTGCCACGGGTCCAACTCCAAAGGCCCGGAAGGGTACATGCTGGTGGAAGCCGATCCGCGGGCGGAGGCATTGCTCACCAAAAATAAACTGAACCCAAACCTGGCTAAAAAAATCAAGATGGGAGACACGGTCATGGCCGGCCCGACGGGGCAACCCCTGCCGCATGTGCTGTATGACCAGGGAAAATGGATCTTGTATTCCAAGGTCAGCGGAAAACCGCATGAAATTCCGGTACTGAAAAATTTAAAGAAAATGCCGCTGGCGCATCAAGTGGCGGAACACATGATCGCCGTCGAGTGTTCGGCCTGCCACGCCCGCTGGTCGGCCAGCGAATGGGGATTGCACGCGATCGCCGAACCGGACGCCAACCTGGAAAACTGGCAGGACTGGAATTTTGCCGACCCGGTTCTGCAACA
>SMVS01000101.1 GCA_004357435.1 Nitrospina sp.
TCTTATGTAGGTGTGATCAAACCGGACGGAAAGAAATGGAGCGGGAGAAGGGATTTGAACCCTCGACCTCAACCTTGGCAAGGTTGCACTCTACCACTGAGTTACTCCCGCAGTATTCGTTGAACAAAAATTTATTTGTCATTATATGGTGGCGGGGTTTTTTGTCAAATCCTAATTTTGGCGGAACTTGTTTTCCGTGCCGGCTCGCAATCTCCCGATATTTTCCCGATGTTTGTAGATGGTGATGCCGGCCATCACCAGGGAACTGGCAATGGCGGAGGGTGGGGCTTGAAAAAGGAACCCGAACAGAGGCAGGCCCACAGCGGCCAGCAAGGAGCTCACCGATACGTAGCGGGTGATGGCCAAACTGATCACAAACACCAGGAAAACAGAACCCGCGGCCCAGGGCATCAAGTAAAGGAACACGCCCAGGCCAGTGGCCACGCCTTTGCCGCCTTGGAATTTGAGGAAAATTGAAAACACGTGGCCGCTATATGCGAGGAGCCCCGCCAGCGCGATTTCCCAGGGCTGGCTCAGCAGGTGGCCGGCGACCCAACAGCTTAGAAATCCCTTGCCGCCATCCCCGGCCAGCGTCAGGAGCCCGGCGGTTTTTCCCAGGGTACGGGCCACGTTGGTGGCTCCAATATTGCCGCTTCCCTGTTGCCTCAGATCCACTTTCCTGAACTTGGCCAATAATATTCCGAACGGAATGGAACCCAAAAGGTAGGATAAAATCCAGACTCCAATGGCGATCAGCGACATAACAAAATAAAGTTGGAGGGCGGAAGCAAGGGCCGGGAAACATCAGACTTGTTGGCGATGCATGGCAAGCCATGTTGTCTTTGGAACCGCGGCGTCATTCCATGTGATCCTGAAGGGATTCTTTACTGGACCGCATGCGGAGACGGATTTTAGCCCGCTTTTCTATCTGACGCACGCGCTCTCTGGATAATCCGATGGCTTTGCCGATTTCGTCCAGAGTGTGGGTTTCTCCCTGAAATCCGAACCGCATGCGGAGGATTGTTTCCTCTCTTTCAGACAGATGCTTGAGCATGTCATCGACTTTCTGGCAAAGAGCTTTCCGCATGATTTGATCGTCGTAGGGGATGTAATTCGGGTTTTCCAGCAGGTCAAGGTACTCGGTCATTTCATTATCTTTGAGCGGAGTGTCCAAAGACAAATGGGTGCGGTACGCGCGCAATATGTTTTCAATGTCCTCCACCTTGTAACCGAGATTGTCCGCCACTTCCGATGTCGTCGGTTCCCTTTCAAGGGATTGGGTGAGTTCTTTAATCTGGCGCTCAATCTTATAAAGTTTGCCGGCCTGCTTGATGGGTAGCTTCACGGTCCCCGACTGTTCCGCCAAAGAATGCATGATGGCCTGGCGGATCCACCAAACGGCGTAAGTGATAAATTTCACCTGGCGCCCTCCGTCAAAACGTTTGGCCGCCTGGATCAACCCGATATTGCCTTCTTCAATCAGGTCTTGCAGTGACAGGCCGCAACCTTTGTACTTGTTGGCGACCGTGACTACATATTTAAGGTTTTTACGAACCAATTCATGCAGGGCGCGGGTGTCCCCTGCCTGAATCCTTTTGGAAAGCCGGGCCTCCTCATTCCGGGGAAGGGGCTTGAGTTTGCTGATTTCATTCATGTAATGCGTCAGGGCATCGGGAATTTCCCGTGGCAAATTTTTTAATCGAGGAGGGCCCTTTTTTTTGGCCGGCTTATGTTGGGATGTTTTCGCCATGTTTCCCTTCGCGTTGAACAAGTTTACCGGATGGTTCTCAATCGGGTGCGTGCCTCTTTGACAAACTCACTGCGCGGATATTTGTGGATCAATTGCCGGTAATAGGTTTGGGCATTCTTGAAGTTCTGCTCATTGTAATAAGATTCACCGAGCAGGAAAATCGCCTCATCCAGAAAAGCCTGTTGCGGATAGGTGGCCACCAGTTTCTTGAGCCGGGAAATAGCGGCTTGAAAAGCGCTGGTTCGAAAATAAAATCTGCCGATCTCCATTTGATTCATGGCCAGGCTGGCGAGGCATACTTTCCTTCTTTTTTGAGCCAGCTTATAGTATTTGCTGTCCGGGTATTGTTGGATCACCAGGTCAAACCCGTCGAGCGCGTATTGCGAAGCCGTTTGATCGCGCGTGGCCACATCCATCAACCTGAAAGCACACATGGCTTTGAAATATTGCGCTCGGGCGGCCAAGCGGCTGGCCGGGTACAGTTCGAGGAACCTCTTGTAATGGACTTTGGCTTCTTCGTACTGGTCGTCACGGTAATACACTTCGCCCAGAAGGATCTGCGCAATTTCCCTTTCCTTGCTGTCAGGAAAATCCTCCAAAAGCTCACCTAAAACGGTTTTGGCGTCTTCGAGGTTGCTGACTTTTATATAGTCTTTTGCTTCCTGCAAAAGAACTTTGGGATCATCTTTAGCGGGGTCGAGAAGAGTCGAGCAACCGAGCAGAGCGCTGGTTAAAAATAACCCCAGCCCAAAGGCAAATCTTAATTTGAGTGGTTTCATAAAATTCTCAAAGGCTTCGGAAATATAAAACGTTACAATATATCATTGTTTGGGCAAAAGTTGAAAAAATGGTCCGTCCATGATTCCACCTTGATCTGTGAGAAATTTTCGTGTTATAACGGCTAAGTCTTGTCGTTTAAACCATCTGCCCATCCCGGCTTGCAGGGAACCTGGAACCCACTGTAAAAAGATTGAAAATTATGAAAATAATTATTGCCATTCTCCTGGGAATTCTGGGGGGTGCCAGTCAAGCCTGGGCTCAAAGTCAGCCGACGGTTGCCACCGAATGGAGCATCATTTCCGCGATTGAAAAGGGCGGGTTGATGATGTATCCCATTCTGTTTTGTTCGATCCTCATGTTGGGGATCGCCATTGAACGAAGCTACAGCCTCCGGCGAAAGAATATCATCAATCCCGAATTTCTGGAAAAAGTCCGAGCTCACTGGAACTGGAAAGATATTCAGCTGGGCCTGCAATTATGTAATTCCTACGACCACTCTTTATCGCGCATATTGAAAGCAGGTCTGCTTCGATTCGGAGGCAAAGTGGATGAGATCGAACGCGCCATCGAGGGTGCCGGCCAGCATGAAGCGTCCTTGCTCACTTCCAACCTTCGCGTGTTGGGTGCGGTGGCCAACATCACTCCCATGCTCGGCCTGCTCGGCACGGTATTCGGCATGATCAAAGCGTTCGAGGTTATTGCCATCAGCGGCACCGGCCATCCGGGGCTGGTTGCCAGCGGAATTTCCGAAGCTTTGACCACCACCGCCGCCGGGATGCTGGTGGGGATTCCCGCGCTGGCTTTGTACCATTATTTCCGGGGCCGTATTGACCGGTTTGTTTTTGAAATGGAGGAAGTGTCCTTTCAACTGGTGGAAGAGCTTTCTTTTGAAGCCATGAAGATCAAAAAGTCCGAGCAAGCCAGAGAAGCGGATACCCAAGCCGGAAAAAAAACGCAAGCCACGCGCACCGTCCGGCCTGGGTGATGGGAGCCGCCAATGTATTTTAAAAGAGAACAGGAAGAGAATTATTCGTTGGAGCTGACGCCTTTGATCGATGTGGTGTTTTTACTCCTCATATTTTTCATGGTCTCCACGTCGTTTGTGGAATTTCCGCGAAAAATGGACATCGCATTGCCCACCTCCAAGGCATTCAGTGAAAACCCAGCCGTCAAAAACTTTGAAATTGAAATGACCAAGGACAAGACTATTTATCTTGATGGCAAAAAAGTCACCCTGACGAGTCTCGAACAGCTTTTGGAAAAGATAAAAAAAACCGGCGACCGCAAAGCCTTGATCCGCGCGGATAAAGATATTCCCTATGGCGAGGTGGTTCAGGTTATGGGCCTGCTACAGGCCGCCGAGATTCTCGACATCAGTGTCGCCGTCAAGTAAATTTCCCAGACCGGCCTGGCGGAGCCAGGATCTTCCGCCACCGGACGCCGCAGTTGCGAATCTGGAAAAGGGTTAGGGCTTGCCGCTGGTGGGGATGAAACCCGGACCCCGGGTGAGAATCCATTCGTTTAACATGTGGATCTCCTGGGGTTGCAAAAATTTCAACACATGGTCCGGCGTGGGGTGGTCCTCATCATTGACCACGGTACAGTAGTGCCGCTCAACGTAGGCTGCCACGTGCGCTTTGAACTGGGGGAAATTCGGAAACAGTTCCCTGAAAATATCCGCCTGATACTCCGGGTTATTATCAGTGGCGTCGTACTTCAGTAATTTTGGCGTCAGTTTGGTTCCGAATTCGGCTTTGATCAAGGTACCCATGAGAACCTCTTGAGTTTTCCATCCGGCCTTTAGTGTAACAATTCGAGGGAACCTAAACCAAAAATAAATAGTTTGGTGAGGGTTTCGGCAACTTCAGGACCGTCCAGCGGGCTCGGTTTATTTAAATAAAGTGCTTGGATTCAATAGATTACGTTTGGCCTGAGGCGACACTCCTCACGCCTTCGCCAATCTTTAGATGCGCGCGGTGGGGGTGGCCAGTGCTGTGTTCGGCACGCAGTCGGTGCGAGAGATGGCGGGCGCCAGCGATCCGACCGATTGGATCTCTGCCTTCACCGAGTTTTGCAAACCCCCTCCCCGCTGAAATCCGAAAGGCTCAGGACTCCAGCCGTTTGATGGTTTCGATGATTTTGGACTTGAGCAAACCCCAGCGCATGTCATCCGCTTTGGTCACCTGCACCTCATTGCCCAGTATCCAGATACTGCGCACTCCTGGAATTTGAAACAGAGCCTTGGCCAACGGATTGCTTTCCGCCTGTTCTGCGTCGGAGAAGGGCAACCCGGTGCCCGGCGGAATGAGGTCCTTATTCAATTGGAAGATTACCGAGTGTTCATTGCGGGTCGGTTCAGCAGTCACTTCAACAGTCATGGTCATGGCCCTTTAAATTATTTACGAAATGAATATTATTCTGTAACACCTAACTTTTTGCGGGCTTCCGCCAAAGTCTGGCGGGTGGCCGCGGCCGCTTCCGGCTGATTTTGCTCTTCGAAAAGGTCCAACGCTTTTTGCAGATTGAGGAGCACCAGTTTTTTAAAAGGCGGCCCCTTGGAATAATTCAAATAAGCCCACCCTAGATTGCCATGGGCCTCAGCATTGCCGGACACTCGATGGACCACCCGGTTGAGATGCCCGATGGCTTTTTCCCACTGTTCCATCCGGTTGTAAATGTTACCCAGCTGGACTTGAATATGGGGGTTGTCCGGTTCCCGTTGCAAAGCCGCCTCAAAGGCTCCGGCGGCGCGTTCGTATTGCCGGAGATTTTTGTAGGCCAGCCCCAGGTTGTAAAA
>SMVS01000102.1 GCA_004357435.1 Nitrospina sp.
TGGACGATTATCAATCCTTCGTGGCCGCCGACATTCCCGGCCTCATCGAGGGCGCGCATGAAGGCAAGGGGCTGGGCATCCGGTTTCTGAAACACACCGAACGCACCCACCTACTGGTGCACCTGCTGGATTTTTCGGTGGACAGCGACCGTGACCCGATTGCCGATTACCAGATCATCCAAAACGAGCTCAAGCACTTCAGCGAAGATTTATTCAACAAACCGCAGATTCTGGTCGCGGCCAAGATCGATCATCCCGAGGCCGAGGTCAAGCTGGCCAAGTATCAAGCGCAAATGAAACAGATCGATCCTGATTTTATGGTCATCTCCTCAGTGACCCGCCAGAACCTTGCGGAACTGGTCTACCGCATTTACGAAAATTTAAACAAAGAAAAAGAAGAAAAACAAAAGGAAGAATAAACTCACCTTGCGGGGATTGGCGGGCAGAAGAGTTATAGCCAAGGAAAAGGTTGATCACTTTTTTTATAGGAGGGAATTTTTGTCTTTACCAAATGCAACTGATAGCCCACGTATATAATCCTGTAATATCCCCTTTTTATTCGTAAAAAAGCGTTAATCGCTGAGCACAGATTATCCAATGCTTTCGGATAATATTTCCAATGATAATCATCTAAGATCATCACCCTGCCGACTTTAAGCAGTTCAAAACTCTTCACCGCATCAACAATCACATCATCAACACGATGTGAGCCATCTAAATATATGAAGTCGTAAATATTATTCGTTTTACAGGTTTGGAAAAAGGAGAAAGACGTACCCTTAAATTTGACAAATTTCCTTGAAAATTCACGCATATTGTTATCGAATTTTTGTTCTATCGTATCGGCATACTCCGTCCCTTGATGTTCATCACTTCCCTCCCAAGGATCGACACATGTGAGGTTGACGGTTTCAAGTTGTTGGGCGATAAAGGCAGAGGAACACCTTTCAAATGAACCTATTTCCAAGGCTTCTATCTGATCTTTATCAGCAAACTGATATTCTTCGAAAGTAAGAAGCCAATTTGGAATATGTTATATGAACCAATCTTGCGAAAAGTCTTTTTCCAATGTCTGTGCTTTATAAATATCTCTTGCCGGCAAATATTTAGAGGATCGAAGTTTGCGCAATTTTCCAAATAAGTATTGACTCACCAAGCCGAGTGGGGCTCCAGTTTTCAACATTAATACACAATTTGTAAGGGTTGACATCTCATCCTCCACCATCTCGATTAGGTTGGTCATTGTATAAGATAGGTGTCCAATCAACAACTTTCGAATACCTCAAACGGTTGGATCCGGATCTGTCTGGGTGTGGTTTTTTTGCGCCTGTAGAGAGAATATATAGCCTTTAGTATGGGAACAAATCTGAAATCATCAGCCGCGCACTCATCTTTGCCATGCTTCATCTATATAGGCTCACCGCTTGCGGATAGGCGGAGATGATACCCACTGATTCCGCCGTGAAGAGGTCATAAAGTAGGTCGGGCAACTCTTTACTTGGGTACTTATTTTTCCCAGCCAGGTGTCGGGTTGGCTTCTTCTTTGAAGATGGAGGGGGGTGATTTTCACTTTTCTTTAGCCTTAATCTATCCCAAATCCCCCTGGCCCCCTTTAGAGAAGGGGGAATTATTCAGCTCCCACCCCTCCTGTGTCCTCCCCTCGGGCAGGGGAGGAATTTCCCTGGCAACGCCCGGAGGCAAAGGGTCATGCCTGGAACTATTGAATAGCGAAGTCGGTGAACTTGGTTTTTTTGACGCGGCCGCCCTGGATGGATTTGTTCATGGCGACGAGCAGGCGTTTTTCCAGTTTTTCCCGGACGTAAAGCACGTCGTCGTAAAATTTCCGTTTCAGAAACTCCTCGACGGTCTGGATCATGATTTTTTCATAGATGGGCAACGCGGCGCGTACCCGCCGGGCACTGGCGGCATCGCTCATCTGCAATTCCAGGCTGAAACTGAGCACACGGATGTCGGTCGAGTTGTAAGCGACCGGCATGATGGTGCTCATCGTGACGGAGTTGGAACCGCTCGCCAGCACATCGTTGAATCCGCTGGTATCCGCAAAACGGTTTTGTTCGGAATCCCCCAGGATTTTGGATTTGGCCAGTTCACTGATCAAAGTTTGATTCCCGCCTCCAGCCTCCAATGATGATGAACCTGCCGTGTCCGCAAATGAAGTTGTTGCATCTAGTCGCGCGCTATCGGGTTGAGTGGCGGCCGGGGAGCCGGTAGCGGACGGGTCTTCCGCCGAAAACTCTGCGGAATTTTCGTTGGGCGTGAGTCCTTCGGGCACGACGGTATCGGCAACCTGGATATCGGTGAGTTCCTTGGGGGCGAAGGTTTCGACCGCGAAATAAACTCCTGCCACAATGAGCAGGAGGCTGACCACAAAACCGGTGATGATCCAATCGCCTTTTTTTCCGGAAGGAATGCCGAGGGGACCGCGACTGCGCTTTTTGGGTTGGTAGTCGAATAAATCGTCATCGTCGTCGGCATAGGCGCTTTCATCGTAATTTTTCAAGGCTTCTTCGGAGTCGAACAGTTTGTCTCCCCGGTCTTGCCCAAAAATGATCGGTGCCGGGCGTGGATCATCGTCCTTTTTCTCAACGGCTTGATCCGGAATTTGCAAATCTTGTTCGGCCGCCGGTTCCGGGGCTTCCGGCTCGGTAAACGCCTGTTCCCAAAGTTCGTCGGTATTGAACTCGTCAGTGGACTCCATCACCGCGCCGATGGCAGGTTCCGCCGGACGGTCTATTGGTTCTGGTTCTGGAGTTGCCGCAACAGACGGTGGTGGTGCTTCGGTTTTTGATTCGGAGGTCAATTCAGCTGGGGGGGCCGAGTCGGTGACAGGTTCCGTTTTTATTTTTGCTGGGGCTGGCTCACTCTTTGTGGTGGCTTGAGTGGCTAGCGCTCTCATCCAATCGTCATCGAAGGAATCATCGGTTTTGATTTCGGCGGCGCCTGTGGCGGCGCCTGTGGCGGCAGCGGTGACGGCGGCGGTGACGGCGGCGGAAGTTTGGGGAGCAACAGTCTTGGCCTTTGCAGGTTGTGCCGGCGGGTTCTTTTCTGATAAAGAACTGTCTTTCAGGTCTTTTTCAAGGGCGTCCTCGAGAGAAGATTTGGAGGACTCCTGAACGGCCAGGGCGTGGGACCATTGTTCATCAAGCGAGCGCTCGTGCTCTTCCGCCAATTGCAGATCTTTTTCTGCCATGGCTTTGTCCTGATCCTGCGCTTGTTGCCAACGAGACTTTGTTTCTTTCTGATGGGCTAACCCTTCGGAGTGGTCCTGTTCAGAATCCGAACTTGAATCCTCCGCTGATTTTCGCGACCGGGCGTGCACCGCTTTTTCCCACATGTCATCGAGCACCAGGTCTTCCAGGGAATCAGACTTTTCGCTGATTTCCTGCTCTGTGAACGGAATTTTCTGGGAGGGGTTTTCTGCTTTTTGGGCATCAGGTTCTTCCTGAATGTTGGCGTCAATCAATGAACCCGGATTCTGGCTGGCCTCGGGAGACTTGGATTCCGGCGGCTGTGCGGGAGTTTCCTGGGCGGCCTCCTGCTGGGCAACCTCGTCCATCAAATCTTCCAGGTATTCTTCCGAGAGGGGGATTTCTTTGCTGTCGTCTTGATCTTCCGAGGCTGGGGCCAGGTCTTTTGCAGAGGGCGCGTTGGCTTGCGGGCTGGCCGCGGAATCTTGCGGCGTTGCGTCCTCTTTTTTAACCGGGAAGATGTTCTGACATTTGGCGCATTTGACCTCCATCCCGGATTCATCGAGATCGGGCAGGTTGACCTTATACGCAGCTTGGCATTGTGGGCAGACTATTCTCATAACCTTTTAATAAAAAAGGACTTACTTAGGTATTATATGAATTTTTGTGAAAAGTGCAACCGTTTCTAAATATTTTGACAAAACAGGTATTTGACAAATGTTTCAGCGCTACGTATAATTTTCCGCAGTGGATGATTTTCTCCTGAGTAGGTATCGGAAAGTTAATGTATACAACGGTTTGGATGATCCCCCGCCTGGTCAATCAATAAAAATCTGCTTAACATTTACTTCCAAATGTCCGATGTAAATCTTGAGAGTTCGATTAACAGCAAGTGGTGACTTTAATATATGAAAACCTTTCGTAAGTTTCATACTCTGGTTTCGGTATTTTTGGCTTTTTCTTTTGTATACACCCTATCGAGCCAATCTTTTTACCTGCCGGGCCTGGCTCCTTTCTCTACGGCAATGCTGGGGTTGGACAAAAGGGTATTTTTGAAAGTGGAGCAAAAGCGCAAGGTCAGCGCTCTGATTGAGGAACAACGCGTTAAAAGCAAGATTTGGAAAGTGATCTCCAAGTACCAAACCGGGCTGGAGATGAAGGCCCTCAAGCAGATCCCCCAATGGATTTATCAGGAAAGCAAAAAATACGGCTACGATCCCCTGCTTCTGACCGCGATGATTGTGACGGAGAGTTCTTTTAATAATTGGGCTCAATCCCACAAAGGGGCCTTGGGCCTGATGCAGATCAAGCTCAGAACGGGCCATGCCCTGGCCTCTGAAATCGCCACAGCCTGGGCCGGCAAGCCCACCCTGTTTGATCCCGCGTCGAACATCGCTCTGGGGGCTTTTTATCTCAACAAGCTGGTGAAACGGTTCAAGGACATGAACGTGGCGCTGGAAGCGTACAACCATGGACCTTCCCGAATTTCCAGGTACCTGCGCAAAGGCCAATTGCCGGAAGATTATTCTGACAAGGTGTTTCAAGTTTATGATTTGATTCGTTCCAAAACAATTTAGACCGCAATTCCCCCGCTGGCCATGCTCTCGCCCTGTTTTTGCCCTGCCGGTAACACAACTTCAAAAGCCCTGTAAAGTTTTTATCTCATTGCTACGCTATGTATATAATGACTAATCAGTTATTTATCAACAAAGATAAGGAGTCGGCGTGAGCCCTGATACCTCAAAAAAACGACGTCTGGCTTATCGGGTTATGCTGGGTATTCTCCTTTTGTTGTGGGTCGTCGGAGCCGGTTGCTACACCAAAAATATTGAAGAGGCTTTCAATGGAGAATTTTCCGCAAGGGAAAATAACCGGGTGATCAGTGAATATTGCCAAAGTTGCCACCTCCACAGGGATTTTATCCCTGAAACACAT
Organism: Nitrospina sp.; assembly: GCA_004357435.1. Classification (GTDB taxonomy): domain Bacteria; phylum Nitrospinota; class Nitrospinia; order Nitrospinales; family Nitrospinaceae; genus SMVS01. Next base: position 5,145 of record SMVS01000102.1, read on the forward strand.
CTGGCAGACCAGGTATTGGCGTACCAAAGGAAAGTCTTTCGGTTGGCAGAGGAGTGCCGGATATGCCATTACCTTGAAAAACAATTTATGCTGAATGATTTCACCCGAAAAACCCGCCGGCCCAGGGACGCCAATAGTGGGAAATTCAGGAAGTTTGAAAGAGAAACCTTGAAATCCCAAAAGGCGAGAAAGACCCCAAAAAACAGATCCTGAGATTGAGAGGCTTCCTTGAGCCGTTTTTTTTGAAATTTTATTTTCCATTCCCAGGTAGAGCGTGCCTTCCATCAGAATAATCGGAGGGAGGGCCGCCGTCCTTTGCGGTGGTATTTTTATCTGGTTGGGCTGTGCTTCATGATGGCCGCGTTCCCGGGCTCTCCCGCCTGGGGATTCTCTCTTGGCCCCATGCAGGTGAAAAGCCATTTTGGTGAACGCTTCAACGCCCGTATCCTGATATCGGGGCAGGCTTTGGAGAACCTACGGGTGACTATCGGTTCCCCGCAGGATTACAGAAAATTGGGATTGGAGCGTCCCCAGGTATTGGAGCAGTTGTATGTCAAAATGTTGCCAGATATTGAAGGCAGTGAACCCAGTTTTCTTCTGCTTTCAGACAGACCTCTTTTTTATCCGTCCTTCAACCTGGTGGTCAAGGCGCAGTCGGGTAGCCGAACCTTGTATGAAAACTATCTCATTTCGGTAGATTTTCGGAAAAGCCCTCCCTGAAAAAAAGGCGGTGGTATTGGCGGAGAAGCCTGAGGAAATTCCAGACAGTCCACCACCTCCGGGAAAAAATTTGCGCAAGGTGGCGGCGGTTCATGCCACTCCTCTGATTGTGAAAGAAATTCCCCCGTTGGATGATGTGGCCGCGTTGCCCAAACCGAGGCCTTCCATCAAGGAGTCACAGCCGCGGATGAGCCCTGCCGGAAGCATTCCGCCGAAACCCAAAAATGGGGCAGATAAAATGGCCTCAGCTATTGGCACGCTGAGCCA
>SMVS01000010.1 GCA_004357435.1 Nitrospina sp.
GATTGCCCTGAGGGCTCTGTCGTTTATATAAAATTCGGAAAAAACAGCTTTTCTATTGAATTTGAATTTATCACGGTCTCAGTAGAATATGCAAATTTTAATGGCAGAAACGGGCGAGGAGGGTTCGGCAGGCAAAGTCAGGCTTTTTTGCGTTTGGATCTTGATTCCCAAAACACCAGAAACACGCTGGCGATGAAAATTGAGGAATAGGTTCCGACCACCACTCCCACCAGCAAGGCAAAGGCAAAATCGTGGATGATTTCGCCGCCCAGAACAAACAAGGAGACCACCACCAGCAGGGTGGTCCCGGAGGTCAACAGGGTTCGGCTCAGGGTTTGGTTGATGCTGGTGTTGATGACGGAAATCAGGGACGCCTTGCCGCGCCGCCGCCAGTTTTCCCGGATGCGGTCGAACACGACTATGGTGTCGTTCAGCGAATACCCAATGATGGCTAGAAAGGCCGCCACCACCACCAGAGTGAACTCCTTGTCCATCACCGAAAACGCTCCCATGGTGAGCATCACATCATGCATGAGCGCGATGATGGCGGCGATGGCGTACTGAAACTCAAACCGCCACGAAATGTAGATGACAATACCAATGATGGCGTAAAGGATGGACAACATGGCTTTCTCGCGCAGATCTTTGCCCACTTTCGGTCCCACCATCTCAACTCGTTCCACGGTGATGGTGTCGGGATCTATCCTTTTCGCCAGGGCCTCTTTAAGGGTCGTGCCCATTTCCTCCAAAGCGCCTTGCGACCGCTCCACGCGGATCAAGATATGGTTGGGCGACCCAAACTCCTGAATGGTGCTGTCCGCCAGGCCAAGGTCTTTCAAACTGTCGCGGATGTCGGACAAGTTGGGCGGACTTTCAAACTTCAATTGCACCAGGGTTCCGCCGGCAAAATCGATGCCGAATTTCATACCGCCTTGAATCCCGAGGGACGCCAGGCTGGCCAAAATGAGCAGCCCCGAACACATGATCGCCATCCGGGCTTTGCCCATGAAATCGATATGGGTTTCTTTTTTAAAAATTTCCATAAGTTTGGTTTTCCGCTATTCCGAATCGTTCGACGGGAATCAAATACTCAGACGATTTAGCTTTTTCCAGCTCATTGCTATATCGAAGACGGTCCGGCTGACGAACACCGCCGTGAACATGCTCGCCGCAATGCCGATGCACAGGGTGATGGCGAATCCCTTGATCGGCCCGGTTCCAAACTGGAACAACACGATGGCCGCAATGAACGTGGTGACGTTGGCATCGACAATGGTGCGGAACGCTTTGGCGAATCCGGCGTCGATGGCGGCACGCACGGTTTTCCCGACCTTGATCTCCTCGCGGATACGCTCGAACACCAGCACGTTGGCATCGATGGCCATGCCGATCGTCAATATGATTCCGGCGATGCCGGGCAACGTCAACGACGCCTCAAAATAGGCCAGCACTCCCATCAGTATAACCAGATTCAAAAACAAGGCGCTGACGGCGATTATTCCCGACAAGCGGTAATAAATGATGATGAACACCAGGACCAGCACAAAACCGATGATCATGGATTTAATTCCTGCCTCAATGGAGTCACGTCCCAGGGAGGGACCCACGGTGCGGTTTTCCAGAATGGTCACCGGCGCAGGCAGGGCTCCGGCGCGCAGGGCAATCGCCAGGTCACGCGCCTCCTCCGTGCTGAAACTGCCGGTGATCTGCGCCCGGCCTCCGATGATTTCATCCTGAATGACCGGCGCCGAATACACGTTGTCATCCAACACAATCGCCAGCCGCTTTTTAATGTTTTCGCGGGTGATCTGCTGGAATATCCGGGCGCCCACACTGTTGAAAGTGATGGCAACGTAAGGCTCGTTGTACTGTGAGTCGAAACGGACGTCGGCCCCGATGATGGTGTCGCCGCTCAGCACCGTCCGCTTTTTGAGAAGGAACGGTTGGCGCGTGACCTCACCCGTTGCCTTGTTCTCAGTTCGCTGATAAAGAATCTCCTGTCCCTTAGGAATCGTGCCGCGCAAGGCATCCTCAGCGCTGATCACCTCATTCAACAGTTTGAATTCGAGTCGCGCGGTCTTGCCAATGAGGTCGATCGCCCGCTTGGCATCCTTGATGCCGGGCAGTTGCACCAGAATCCGGCGCTCGCCCTGGATCTGAATGGAAGGCTCAGCCACCCCGAACTGATCCACCCGGTTGCGGATGGTTTCCAACGCCTGTTGCACGGCGTTGTCCTGCAGATGTTTTAATTCATCGGGGCGCACCCTGTAGACCAGCTCCAGCCCGTCGCGCCGCACCTCGATCTGCTCCAGCGTAGGATAGTTCTTAAGGATCGAATTGGTGGCGGGCACATCTATGGTGTCCACCAAAATGATGCGGATCAGGCGGTTCTGCAAATCCTCGGACACCCGGTCGACTTCGATGTCTTCGTCCTCCAGCGCATGCTTGATATCGTCGGCCCTCTGCTCAAGGGCGTAATCGACCGCCTTCTCGGTTTGTACCTCCAGCACCAGGTGCATGCCCCCCTGCAAATCCAGCCCCAGGCTGACTTTTTCCTCGAGCGGATAAGCCATCAGGACGGCACCCAGCAGGACCGCCAGGATCAACGGTATTTTCCAGCGGAGATGACTATACATAAAAATTTATTTCTGAGTTCACTGCTTGTCGCCGCGTTCTTTATTGACAGCGATGGAGGTGCGGTTGATTTTGATCCTCACGTTCTCCGCAATTTGCAAAGTGACGACTTCCTCCTTCAATTTCCGGATGGTGCCGTGAATGCCGCTCAAGGTCACCACGTTGTCGCCTTCTTTCAATTCATTGATCATGTTGCGGGCTTCCTTCTGCTTTTTCTGTTGCGGGCGGATGAGGATAAAATAAAAGATGAGGAACATGATGATGATGGGAGGCAAAAGCGCCAGAAAACCGCCTCCCCCCTGTTGCCCCTCGGACGGCGGGGCCATCGCGATTACCCAATCCAGGTACGGTAATTGATGCATGGTCCACCTTTCCTATTGATCGTATTCATGAGGTGCGGTTTGCGCTGGGATTTTCCGCAAAAATAATTCGGAAATCCGCGTGCCGGATACCGCTATTTTAAAAAAAACAACCGGTTGAAACAAGGGGTTGGTCCTGCTTCGGGAAGTCATCAAGAGAGTTGCTTCTATCAAATCCACCCAACTTTGTCAAACTTTTCAAAGGCAACCCGCCGCAACATCAATAAAACTTTTGGGCGACGGCCCGCTCCCCGGTGAGCTTGACATAGAGGGCGTGGAATTCATGGGTGGACAGGTTGGGATCACGCAACTGCTCCAGTTGTTCGGGAGTGATTTTGGTTTCAGATTTATCGTCCCACGCGGAGGTGGCCACCGCCACGTAATAGGCCGGATTGAGCCGCTCATGGACCAGCCCGTCAATACGGTCGTTGTGCTTGAGCGCAAACTCGATGACCCAGCGCGCGTCCACAGCGCTCAACCCATGACCGATTGCGATGTTGGTCGGCGGGTGTCCGCCCCGCGGCTTCCAGAACTGAAACGTGTGGCGCAGAACCTTGATGGTCCGGTCCTTCAACATCTGCCGGAGCGCCTTTTTATTTTTTTTATGCTTGTGCGCCAGCCAGACTTCCATGGTGCAGATGGTGGTCTTGGAAAGATCGCAACCGGAGGGCACATAAGGCGCCGATTTGATTTTATCCGAAGACTCCGCTGATACCGGGGTCACACACATCATGGCCAACACCATAACCAAAAACCATTTCTTCATAAAACCCCACTCTCCAAAAAAATATCTCAATAAAAAAAGCGCCCGTCGGAATCACCGGGCATCCTGCCGCAAAAACGCCAAGGCTTTTTGCTGATCCTCTGCGCTCACCACCGGCCGCGAAAAAGATCGGATGCGCCGGAGAACATTCTGCGGTGGTACCAGCACCGGTTCCTCCGGCCCCTGCAAGCGGGCATTCAGAAACACGACCAGGGAAATCATCGGCAACTCCCCCAGTTTTTCCTGAAGGTCGTTGATCACTTGCCGGCTTCGCCACAGGGGATTGTACAGCGCCTCCCGTTGCTTGCGCCAGACGCTGACAGGCCACTCGCGCTGACCGGGTTGCACGTCCACCCGCCCCGGCTCCAGCCGCTCATGGACGAGGAACAACCCATAAGGAGAAACCACCACATGATCGATGCGGATCATGCCTCTGGCGGTACGCAAAATAACGCCGGTCACCACCGAATACTCTTTCCCCAACTCTTTCAGCAGGGGTTCAATCTCGAGACGCGCGCCTTTTCTCGGCAACCAAAACCATCCCGCCAGCGCCAGCCCGAGCACTGCCAGCGCGGGCAAAATCCACGGGTCCATCAACGTTCAACCATTGAATTCACGAAACATTTCGGCCAGCTCGCTCAATTGCTTCTCTATATGAGGCGGTGGGGGTAAGTTTTCTTCTAATTTATTTTCATCATCCGCGATATTGCCACCCGCGGCACGCGGGTTTTGAGCCGGCGCGCTGGCCTGCGGGCCTCCGGTTGCCATAAAATACCGTGACAACTGGCGGTTGCGGCCCACCGGCATCCAGTGCTCGCCATCGGGCGAAAACTCATCGGTCGGCAATATTTTGCCATTGCGGATACCGGCCACCAGCGATTTCACCGGCACCCTGAGGAGAACTTTCCGGCCCCGGCGGAGCATGACGAACGACAGGCGCTGGCCGGACGATTTTATTTTTTCATTGAATTCAGGCATCCGTGGCATTCCTAAAGTTTTAATGCGGCAAAGATTTTCAGCGCTTGGCAAACGGATCGGGCGGTTCGGAAGCTGGCGGCGCTGGCCGGGTTGCGGGGTCTGGTTGGCCCACCACCGGTTTTCCCGAAACTTCAAACTTCAATCCGGAGGCTGAGGGGTACAGTTGCGGCGACGTGCCGCCCGAAGCGCCCGCCGGCCGGGCTTCCCGAAATTGTTGCAACGCACTCAAGGTGACCGGCCCGCGTGCGGGCAAGTCGTTGCGAACGGATTCCGCCGCGCGCCGTCCGAACACAATAATATCAAGAAGTGAGTTTCCCATCAACCTATTGGTGCCATGCAATCCCCCGGTCACCTCGCCCGCCGCCCACAGGCCGGGGCGATCGGTCCGGCCCTCGGCAGTGATTTTCACGCCGCCGTTCTGGTAATGCAGAGTGGGATAAACCAGGATCGGCTGTTGCGCGGGATCGATCCCATACCGTTTGAACCGGTGAATGAGACCTGGAAACTGGCTCGCCAGAGTGCCCTCGCCTTTTAAAATTTCGATCATGGGCGTGTCCAGCCAGACGCCGTGCCGCCCGTTTGGCGTTTGGATGCCGCGATGCTCGACCCCTTCGCGGATGATGGCGGACGCCACCACGTCGCGCGTAGTCAACTCGTTGATGAACCGTTCGCCCGCCGCGTTCAACAATTGGGCGCCGGCGGCGCGGATCGACTCGCTGACCAATTGCCCCACCAACGCTTCCGGATAACTGGCCCCGGAAGGATGGTACTGAAAACTTTCCAGATGTATGAGATGACAAGCCTGACGGTAGGCCAGCACCAGGCCGTCACCGGTGGCCCCCATGTGGTTGCTGGTGGGATAACCCTGCAGGCGAAGCTGGCCGCTGCCGCCGGTAGCGAGGACCACCGCCCGTGCTGAAACGGTTATCAATTGCCCGTTGTCACTGTGCCACAGCACGGCCCCGGTGACCCGGCCCTGGCCGTCGTCCAGCAACTCCACCGCCGAATGGTTGGGCAGGATTTGCGTGCCGCCGGACAACACCGCATCCTTGAGGACGCGCATGATTTCCAGTCCGGTGTAATCCCGGCAGGCCAGCACCCGCGCCACCGAAGTACCGCCGCCGGAGCGCAGACGGAAGGTGCCGTCCGGGTTGGCATCGAACAGCGCGCCCAACTGATTCAGCCAGCGGATGCTGGCCGGTCCCTGTTCGCACAAAATGCGCAGGAGGCCGGGATCGTTCTGGCCGTGCCCGCCGACAAAAGCATCGGCGTAATGACGGCGCGGCGAATCGTCCGGCCCCAGCGCGGCCTGGATACCGCCCTCGGCCATGACGGTGTTGGCATCGCCCAGACGCAGTTTGGTGGCGAGGTGAACCGACAGGCCGGAGCCTTCGAGACCCAAAGCGGTACACACGCCAGCACCGCCCCCGCCCAGAATCAGCACGTCCGTTTCAACATCCACCACCGGTTTGAAATTTTTCGGAAGGAGGCTGTCCGCCTCCAGCAAATCCGCCAACTCGTTGGGAAATTTTTCGGCGTTGGCGTTCGGCCCGATTTTGAGCGTCCGCTCCATCCCGCTAAAATCCGGATGAAATTTCTTGATGAGCGCCTCCGCTTCAGCATCGCTGATTGCCGGGAAGGATTGCCGCATCCGGTCGGCGCGGGTGCGCTCGACTTTGGCAAGAGACTCGCTGGCCCAGTCCATCATGGCGGGCCGCCCTGGTCACGGAAGGCACGCGCCCGCTTAAGACGTTCCGCCGGGTCGGTGGATAACAGGTACGCCCACTCGCGGTCGGACTGGGCATCGGCCGGCATGGCCAGCAGTTGGTCGAGAACCGGGGTCTCGCGGGTCATGCCCAGGGAACGCCGCACCCACAGGCCCATATTGTGCGGCTTCACTTTGTCTTCACACACCACGCGGCACAATCCGCAGTGAATGCAGGTGGTGAAATCCTCCGCCACCGCTTGAAATTCGCCCTTCTGCATGCGCAGAACCGAATCCATCACCGGGATCGACATCGGACACGCAATCGTACAACTGTCGCATTTCGTGCACCGGTCGAGCGTTGGAAAAGCGGCGCGCAGTTTGCCGGCATCCGGATTCATCACCGGCGCTACCGGCGGAATGTGTTCGGCGGGAAACGGAAAAATCTCCATGCCGTCTTCCACCGGCCGCATGCAGGCCAGATCGGTGCCGCCTGGTCGGTCGTCCGGGAAACGTAGAGTCACCGTGCAGGCCCCGCACACGCCACCGAGACAACCCGTCTGGATTTTCTGGGCCAAGCCCGCCGACCACAGGGCGTGGATGATGGTTTCCCCGGCCTTGGCTTTTATGGTCTTCCCTTGAATGCGAATTTCGACCGTGTCGGTGCCGGATAGCGGATTGTTGGAAACGTCACTCATAATTTACCCACCTGAATTTAAAAGTCCGTTGCCCCGCCATGTTAAACACTATGGGATTGGCTTGCAAGGTGGCAAAAACCTGGATGCTTCGCGGAGTTGATCCTGAGCTTGCCGAAGAAGGATGACAAGATAACCCCACCTGGATCGGGGCACCCGATCCTTCCTCCCCTTGGCAAGGGGAGGATACAGAAGGGGTGGTTTGTCATTCTGAGGAGCAATCAGCGACGAAGAATCTGGGTTTTGATCCCTCTGCTTCAAAGGCCGCTTTGCATAAGCGCAAAAAAGAAAACCCAGATTCTTCACTTCGTTCAGAATGACAATTCTATAATCTCTGTGTTTCAGAAAACCCCACTTATGCGAAGCGCCCTTTCTCCATAGGAGGCTTCCTCTTTATGAGGAAGTGGGAGATTAGGTTGGCGGGTCGCATTCTTTGCAATCCAGTTCGGAACCTAAAAACCCATCGCGGCCTTGCGGGGTGACGACCCATTCCCGCACCTGCCAGGGCGGGTTGTGCCGAAAGTGACGGCTGTGCCCGCACGCCAACTCCGCCACCCAATACGATTCCTCATCCTGATGCCAGCCGGTGACGGTTGTTTTCATGACGATCATGGTACAGGACGATGTACCCCGGATAAACACCGATCAGCCCCCTCCAACTAAACAGGGGGAAGGGAGAAAACCCAGGTTCTTCGCTCCATTTCATTCCGCCCAGAATGACAGGCATATCCCCCCATCCCCCTTCTTAGAAGTGGGAGCTTTCGGCAGGCCACCCTTCGACAAGCTCAGGGTGACAGCTTAAAATTCAACAACATGAGTTAGGATTGCCCGTGTTTGGAAATTGTGCTAGGGTACGGGCAGGAATGTTTTTTCAAGGAGAGGGTATGTCGGGTCATTCCAAGTGGTCGACCATCAAGCACAAAAAAGGCGCGCTGGACGCCAAGCGCGGCAAAATTTTCACCAAGTTGATCAAGGAAATTACGGTGGCGGCCCGGCTCGGCGGCGGCGACATCGACGCCAACCCGCGCCTGCGCGCTTCGGTAGCCACCGCTAAAACGCAGAACATGCCGGCGGACAACATCGCCCGCGCCATTAAAAAAGGCACGGGCGAGCTGGAAGGCGTCCATTACGAGGAAATGACCTACGAAGGGTACGGCCCCGGCGGCGCGGCGATTCTGATTGAAGTGATGACCGACAACAAAAACCGCACGGTGGGCGAGGTCCGCACCATCCTGGGAAAAAACGGCGGCAACATGGGTGAAAACGGATGCGTCGCCTGGATGTTTGAAAAGAAGGGCCTCATCCTGGTCAACGCTGACGCCATGGGCGAGGACGAAATGCTGGAACTGGTGTTGGAAGCGGGCGGCGATGACATGCAGGACATCGGCGATCAGTATGAAATCATCACCGCCATCGAAAATTTTGAAGCCGTGCAAAAGGCTCTCGCAGAAAAAAACGTTGCGGTTACGTTTTCCGAGTTGACCGCCATTCCCCAGAACACCGTTCCCATGGATGAAAAAAACGGCCGGTCGATTTTGCGCCTGATCGACCTGCTGGAAGACCACGACGACGTGCAGAAAGCTTATTCCAATTTCGACATCTCTGACGAAGTGATGGCCGCTCTCGAACAAGATTCCTAACCAGCCTGCGGCTGGGTGCAACTGGGCAAGGCCCGGAGCGCGGAGTGCCTCCGCAGGTAAATTGTCAAAACTGTGACTTGCGTCCAACCATTTTTGAGTATCAATTCAAGGTTCAGCATTCTGCCCCCAGCCGCAGGCTGGTCAACCCCTTAGGTCCAGCGGCACGCTGGCCGGTCCTTCAACCCTTTCCTTTTAAGCCAACCTTATGCGAGTCATGGGAATCGATCCTGGCAGTCTCTGCACTGGTTACGGCGTCGTCGACGCGGTGAAGGGCAACCTGCAGGCGGTGCATTGGGGAAGCATCCGCCCGCCCGCCAGAAAACCGTTTCCGGATCGTCTGAAATACATTTATGATGGACTGACCGAGGTGCTCCGCGAATATGCGCCGGACACGGTAGCCATCGAGGATATATTTTTCGCCGTCAACGCCAAATCGACCATCAAGCTGGGGCAGGCGCGGGGCGTGGCCATTCTGGCGGTGATGAATGCCGGGAAATCGTTGGCGGAATATTCTCCGTTGGAAGTCAAACAATCGACGGTGGGTTACGGACGCGCCGACAAACGCCAGGTGCAGGACATGGTCACGGCTCTGCTCAAGCTCAAGCAAAAGCCGGAACCTTTGGATGTTTCCGACGCCTTGGCGGTGGCCATCTGCCACGCGCATTCGCACAAAATGACGGAACGCCTGAGCGAGGCTTTTAAAAGGTGACTGCATGATCGCTCATCTCAAAGGCACTTTGCTCAAGAAAATGCCCGCGAGCGCTATACTCGATGTGAATGGCGTCGGCTACCAGGTTTTCATTCCTTTGACCACGTATTACGAGTTGCCGGAGCTGGGCGACGCGCTGTCCTTTTTCATTCACACGCATGTGCGGGAGGACGCGCTCAAGCTTTACGGTTTTCTGAGCGAAGACGATAAAAACATTTTTGAAACGCTCATCGGCGTCAATAAAGTGGGACCGAAACTGGCCCTGACAATATTATCGGGTCTGTCGGCGCAGGGTTTGGCCCAGGCGGTGAGCGCGCAGGATGTGGCCCGGCTCAATGCCATTCCGGGGGTTGGCAGTAAAACTGCGGAACGCCTGGTGCTGGAGTTGAAGGACAAGCTCGCGCCTCTCGCGCCTTCCCCGGGGACTCCGGCCGCTTCCAACGGGGTGATGAGCGATGCCCTGTCCGCGTTGATCAACCTTGGGTACAAGCGGCCGGCGGCGGAACAAGCCCTAAAAACCGTGTGGCAGAACGGACCCGCTTCTTTGGAAAATCTGATCAAGGAAAGTTTGAACATTCTTTCCTGAAACCCGCAAGGAACCTATGACCGACGACAACCACGAATTGGTTTACAAAGTGGAAAGCCCGGACACTCAATTTGAATTCAGCCTGCGCCCCGCCACGTTCATTGAATATGTGGGGCAGGAGAAAATCAAAAAGAACCTGGAGGTGTTCATCTCCGCCGCGCGCATGCGCAAGGAATCGCTCGACCACGTTTTATTTTACGGTCCACCCGGTCTCGGCAAGACCACACTGGCGCACCTCATCGCGCGGGAGATGTCGGCCAACCTGAAAAGCACGTCCGGTCCGGTGATCGAAAAGCCTGGCGATCTGGCCGCCCTGCTCACCAATCTGGAACCGGGCGACATCCTGTTCATCGATGAAATTCACCGGCTGCCCAAGGTCGTCGAGGAAATCCTGTATCCGGCGATGGAGGACTACCAGCTGGACATCATGATCGGCCAGGGGCCGAGCGCGCGTTCCGTGAAACTAGATTTGCCGCCCTTCACCTTGATCGGCGCCACCACGCGGGCGGGTCTTTTGACATCGCCTCTGCGCGACCGGTTTGGAGTGGTGCATCGGTTAGACCATTACAGCTCGGAAGAACTGGCATTGATTCTCCAGCGATCCGCCAAAATTTTAAAGATTGAAATGGACGCGGACGGCTGTGCCGAAATCGCCCAGCGGTCACGCGGCACTCCGCGTATCGCCAACCGATTGCTGAGGCGGGTGCGCGACTTCGCCCAGGTGAAAGGCCAGGGGGTGATCTCGAAGATTGTCGCCGATCAGGCCATGGAAATGATGGAAGTCGACCACAAGGGCCTGGACAAGATGGACCACTATCTGCTGAAGACGCTCATTGAAAAATTCAACGGCGGCCCGGTGGGAGTGGAAACACTGGCGGCATCCATCAACGAAGAAAAGGACACCATTGAAGACGTGTACGAACCCTACCTCATGCAAAGCGGCTTCATTCACCGCACGCCGCGCGGTCGGGTGGCCACCGCCCTGGCCTTTGAGCATTTCGGTCTGACCCGCCCGCCGGAAGAATCCCAGCCTTCGTTATTTTGATTTGGAGTCCCTTGCCAAGGAAGTAGATGGCTAACCTTTAGCGGTATGCCCAACTGGGATTATACGCATGAAGAGTTTGACCTTTCGCCTCCAGCCGCAGGCTGGGCCCAGACTTCCTGGAAGCGTTGCAGGAATGAGTCGTCCATGGCAGTGGTGCCCAGCAATTGCGGCTGTTGGTAGGTGGTGAACCCGTGAAAATCGCGGCTCCCGGTGGCGATGAGCCCGTAGCGTTCTGTCAAAGACTTGTAAAACTCCACCTTGCCGATTCTTTCATGGTAGGGATAAACGCATTCCAGTCCTAGCAGGCCCATGGCCATCAACTCCTCCACTTTCTCCGGGACATCTTCATAACTTCTGCCTTTATCGGGATTGCACAGGGAGTAGGTCCGCTCCCCCGGATGCGCCACCACCGGAACGCCGCGGCTTTGACGCACCATTTCCAAGGCCTCCTCCACTTTCAAATTATCTTTTTCCACATTGTATTGAACCAGATATTTATCAAACGCTTCATTGGTGGAGGGCACGATCCCGAGGCGTACCATTTCGCGGGCCAAGTGCGGCCTTGCCAAAACCCCTTCCGCGGCCCGCAGGACATTGTCGAACAGGATCGTCCCCTGGAACCGCTCCGGCACAACCTCATTGATACGCGCGATCAATTCATGCATCCGGTCTTCACGAGCCTGCTTCATGGCTTCCACCCGGCGGATCAATTTCGGTTGAATGGCATCCATAGATTTGAAATAGGACAACAGGTGCAGATTGAAGTTGCGGTAGCTGACGGTGATCTCAATGCCGGGGAACGCCACAATATCTTCCTTCCCGGCGGCCTCTATAAACTCTGGAATACCGGAAAAGGTATCGTGATCGGTCAAAGCCAGAATGCCCACCCCGTTGCGCCGGGCGATTTGAACCAGGCCTTCCGGGCTGAACTCTCCGTCGGAGTGAGTCGAGTGCATGTGAATTTCAGATCTTTTCGAATCCATTATAAATTTCCCAAATGCGACTGGAGGAATAAAACTTTCTTATTTTGCAATGAAGCACCTGCTTCGCGGACCTTAGCGTGACCTTCAGCAAAATACAGTCTCATTGGATGTTACAGCAAGCAGTTAATTTAAAATATAGCGTTTGTTATCGTCCACCAGTTTCCGCACTTTGGCCAACTCTCCCGTTGGGAATTTACAGATATTATTCTCACAGACATAAACGGTCGTTTTCCCTGCCGCCGTGACTTTGTCTGCCAAAATAGGCAGGCTGGTTTTCGCATCTCCCGGGGAGTAGGCCAGGGTTTTGTTGGGAATAAACCGGGCATGCAACATTTTTAAGATGGCATTTTCCCTCGGAGATTTTTCCGGCCCAATGACAGCGATTTCCTTGGAACGGTCCAGATAGAAATCCAATGCAATCAGCATTTGCGAAAAAGCGTTGGGAGCCAGACCCATCAAATCTCCCGATGCAACCAGTATTTTTTTAGCCCGGTCCAGATAGGCCTGCTCAAAAGTAAAGTTGTAAAGTCTGAGAAGATTCAAAGCGGAGACGGCATTGCTGTTGGGCCTGGCGTTGTCGTTAAATTCTTTATTGCGTGCCGGCAGGAAGTTACCGTTTTTTTCAGAAAAGAAAAAACCGCCGCCAGCGATATCTGCAAACAACTCGTTCTGGTTTTTTTGAAGTTTGCGTGCCCAATGGATCCACCTTTCGTCAAAATCAGCTTCATAGAGGGAGATCAACCCTTGAATGAGATAAGCGTAGTCGTCGAGAGTCGCCGCATGTTTGGCCTCGCCCGCTCGAAACCTTCTGGCCAGTTTTTCATCAGGGTACAGGTTTTTTTTAATGAATCGGGCTGTTTTTTGTGCGGCGACCAAATATTTTTTATCACCCAAAACCTGATAAGCCTTGGCCATGGAATCCAACATCAATCCATTCCAGGCGGTGATGATTTTATCGTCCTTAAACGGGTGGGGCCGTTTTTCTCGGGCAGACAACAGTTTTTGGTGAATGGCCTTAACGACAGGACTGGATTTTATCTGCCATGAAAATCCTTTTTGCAGGTGGAGGATATTGGCCGGTTGGCTCAGCGCACCAAAATTCCCTTCTGGGGAAACTCCATAAATTTCCTTGATTCGGCGGTATTCTTCTGGGGTGAGAATCTGCTTCACCTCGGCGTCGGTCCAGACATAGAAAACTCCTTCCTCACCTTCGCTATCCGCATCCTCCGCGGAATAAAATCCGCCATCAGGCCCCGTCATGTCCCTCAAAACATAATCCAACGTCCCGCGCGCTACCGATTCAAACATTTTATTTTGCGTGACTTGAAAAGCCTCAAGATAAATCCGCGATAAGGCCACTTGGTCATACAGCATTTTTTCAAAATGAGGGACCAGCCAAATTTGATCGGTGGAATACCGGTGAAAGCCGCCGCCCAAATGATCGTATATCCCGCCCCGCGCCATGTGTTCCAGGGTCGACTCCACCATGGCCAACGCTTCTTTATTCCCTGTCCGGTGCGCGATACGCAGTAAAACCCGCAGTTTTATGGAAGGCGGAAATTTGGGAGACTTTCCAAATCCCCCGTGTCGAGGATCAAAACTTTTCGCTGATTTAACATAAAAATTCTTAAGAATATTTTCATCCAAGGCGATGGTGCCGGTTGAAATGTTATCGGCCACTTCGATAAAATTCCGGATATTTTCTCCAATGGAAGCGATTTTCTGGGGCTGGTCTTGCCACGCCGCATGCAGGACTTGCAGGATGTTGATGAGTTGTTCGCGCGGGAAATAGGTTCCGCCAAAGAACGGGATCAGGTCGGGGGTCATCACCACGGTCATGGGCCAGCCGCCCCCGCCGGTCATGGCCTGAACCACGTTCATATAAAACTGGTCGACATCGGGATGCTCCTCCCGGTCCACTTTAATACTGATGTAACCGCTGTTCAATAAATCGGCGACTTGCTGGTTTTCAAACGATTCCCTCTCCAGGACATGGCACCAGTGACAGGTGGAATAGCCGATACTGAGGAAGATAGGTTTGTGTTCTTTCCTGGCGGCGGCGAAAGCCTCCTCGCCCCAGGCATACCAATGGATAGGATTGTGGGCATGTTGCAGGAGGTAAGGGCTTTTTTCATGGATCAATCGATTGTAGCTCTTGTAGGATGGAGCAACGGCAACGATTTTATCCACCGCCACACCGGGTTCTTCCGAGATTAAGGGGTGCCCATAGAACCAAAAAGCGGTGAACGAAAAACCCACCAGCAGGGTCATGAATAAAATCCTGAGCGGAAATTTATCCGTTTTTCCTGGAGATTTATCGGACCCGGAATTTCTCATTGTTTAACAGCCTGCAAGCGACATAGAGGAAGGAAACTGGCTTATAATAGTACCTGTTTTCTCACCGGGAAGAAACGAAAACAGCCCGTTTCTGCATGACAGGCGTCACGCATTCGCCGCAAGGAAGGTGTTTTCAATATGATTCAACGAATTTCGATTTTACTCCTGACGATGGTTCTGCTGGCGGGATGCCCTCCCAAAAGCTCCAACGGGGTGAGAAACGCCCTGCTCGAAGGCAAGGAACTTTTGATCATTTACACCGGCAACACCTTCGGCGAACTCAAACCCTGCGGATGTGACAAAGAGGAGGAGCAAGGGGGTATCGAACGCCGCATGAGCTATTTAAAATCGGCCCGGACCGCCAACACGCTGCTGGTCGATCTGGGAGACAACTTCAAGGAAGCCACCCGGCAAGGAAAGCTCAAGGCGGAATACCTGACCGACAGCATGCTTCGTATGCAATACGACGCGGTCACCCTCGGCGAAAAGGACCTCGTCTATGGCAACAAATTCCTAAGAGACCTGGGACCGGTGCCCTGGGTGTCGAGCAATATCGCCCTCGAGGGAATTTCCTTGCCGCCTTACCGGATCAAGCAATTTGCAAGTGGCTTGAAAGTGGCTGTGCTGGCGGTCGCCGATGCGGATTTATTCTATGCCTCGCCAGACTCCAATGTAAAAGTTGGCGACGCGTTGCATTCGGTGGAAAAAATTCTGCCCGATCTGATCGCGCTGGAGCAACCTCACCTGGTGGTTCTGTTATCCCACATGCACCGCGAGCAGGGCTTGCAACTGCTGGAGGTGGCGGGCGTGGATGTGGTCATCAACGGTCATATCGAGACGGATGCCGACCAAATCGACATGACGCCAGTGGTAAAAGGTCAAAAGATTTTTGTGCAACCCGGCCCTCTGGGCCAGAAAATGGGTGAGTTGAGAATCACCTGGGCCGCTGGGGGATCGAAGGTTTATGATCAGAAGATGGTACGCCTCGATGCCAAAGTTCCCTTCGACCCGGAAATGGCGCGCCTGTATGAGGAGTACAATGCCAAGGTGGAAGACCTGTTTTTGGCGTCATTGGCAGAGAAGCGCCGGAAAAAAACCGCGCCGGTGTACGCCACGGAAAAAACCTGTTTGACCTGCCATGCCCCGGCGCATCAGGCCTGGGCGGCATCGCGCCACGGTCACGCCTACGCAACCTTGCAGAAGGTCAACAAATCCTACGATCCGGAATGTCTGATCTGCCACACCACCGGATTCAACCAGCCGGGTGGATTCATCAGCGAGATCGACACTCCCGGCCTGAAAAACGTGCAGTGCGAAATGTGCCACGGTCCCCGTCTGCAACACTCTCAGGCCCCCAGGGGCGGATTCGCGCATTTAGCGGTTCAGGCCTGCCAACGCTGTCACGTGCCCAAACACAGCCCCAAATTCAATTACGGACGCTACTGGCCGCGCATTCAACATTAATAAAAATTAAGCAGAACTGCGTCGCAATTTTGCTAAATTGTTTTTATAATGAACAGGTATGAATAACCCATTGGAGATTCACATGAGATACGCAACCGCAGTTGTCCTGGCCCTTATGCTGGCCTTGCCCGCGCTCCTTCCGGCGGCAGACTCCGTGAAAATCAAGGGCAAGTACGAAGTGGTGGGCAACCTGGAAAACCTCAAAGGGGCCACCCAAATTGAAATGATAGAATTTTTCAATTACTCCTGCGGGCATTGCTACAAATTTCTAACCGCCTTCGAGCGGCTCCAAAAAAAATACAAGGGGAAGCTCATACACAAAAAACAGCCCATCTACTGGGGCAAGCAAACCCCCTACCCCGCCATGGCATTTTTCATTGCAGACGAGCAGGGCATCGAAAAGAAGTTCACCAAGGAGCTGTTTGAAACCAATTTTCTTATGAACATCAATATATTTCAGCCCCGAGTGATCAAAATTCTGGCGAAAGATTATGGGATTGAAAAAGA
This sequence comes from Nitrospina sp., assembly GCA_004357435.1. Classification (GTDB taxonomy): domain Bacteria; phylum Nitrospinota; class Nitrospinia; order Nitrospinales; family Nitrospinaceae; genus SMVS01. Next base: position 16,406 of record SMVS01000010.1, read on the forward strand.
AATGACGGCGGGCATGCAGGAGGCGAGAATCAAAAGCAAAGTCACCCAGTCCTTGGCATTGGCCAAACACTACCAGGCCAACGAAACTCCGACGGTGATCATCAACGACACGCTCAAGGTGATGCCCAGCCACACCGGCGGCGACGTGAACAAAATGACCGATAATCTGGAAATAATCTTCGACGATATCCTGAGCCACTGACCGCACCTTCCATGAAATTTAAAAAACCCATGGCATTCCATCGTTTGCTGACTGCCCTGTTCCTGGGGTTGTTCCTTCTGCTTCCCGGACCCTCCGGCGACGTTCAGTTTTCCAACACCGCCCAAGCTGGTTTTTTCAACAGCGATCTGGAAATTTTTGAAGAAGTCGTCGGTCTGGTCGCGGACCATTACGTGTACGCGCCCAATTACAAGAAAATTTTTTCCGGGGCCATTGAGGAGATGACCCGGTCGGTGAAAGCTGATGGCCTGATCTCAGATGCCAGTGCTTCCGGCGCCCTCCTTGAGAAAGGTGATTCGAGCATCCGGTATCGCGTGAGTTTCAGCAGAAGCGAGAATATGCACGCCATGCGTTCTGTCTACCAGTTTCTGCTTAAAAATTTCAGGGAAACCACTTCCAGGGACCAGCTGGAAACCGCCGGGATTGCGGGCTTGATGAATGCCCTGGACGACTACTCCGTGTACATGGACCCCACGAACTTTGAAAGGTCCATGCGGGACACGGAGGGGCAATACGGGGGCGTGGGCATGGTCATCACTCTACAGGATGATCGATTGACCATCATTAAAATCCTGAAAAATTCTCCGTCCAGCCGGGCGGGAATCCTTCCCAAGGATATCATCACCCAAGTGGACGGCCAGGAGCTGAAGGGCCTGGGAATTCAGGAGCTGGCCGACAAACTCCGCGGGCATCCCGAAACCATTGTAATCCTGAAAGTGCTTCGGCCCGCCACGGGCATCAGTCAGCTTTATACGCTGGAACGCGAGATCATTTCCGTGGAAGCCGTGGAGTATAAGAATTTGGATGATGCCGTGGCGCACATCCGGATCACCAGTTTTTCAAAACAAACCAACGATCAGCTGGAAGAAGCATTGGCGCAGGCGGAACAAGACCATGTCAATAAATTCATTCTGGATTTGCGGGACAACCCCGGGGGACTGCTCACGCAATCCGTCAAGGTGGCCAGCCATTTTCTGGCCAGAGGCGATTTGATCGTCACCACCCGCGGGCGCAACCCCAAAGATGTGCAGTCCTATGAAGCCCTGTATCGGGACAATTTAAAGGACCGGCCGGTGGTGGTCTTAATCAATGGCCACAGCGCCAGCGCCTCGGAGATCGTCTCCGGTTCGCTCAAAGATGCCGGGAAAGCACTCATTTTAGGAACGAATTCCTACGGCAAGGGTTCCGTCCAAACTATTTTTCGGATGAGCGACGGATCGGGATTGCGCCTGACCACCTCAAAATATTATACTCCTTCAGGAATCGACATCACTCTGCACGGTATCGTCCCTGAAATTCAGCTGGAACCCGACCTCACAGAGGGGCGTGGGGAAATACCCGGGTTGAAAAAACACCGGGGCGCGGCCCTGCCAGACGGATCGATCCGCATCAAAGAATCGGAGTTGAAGAAATTCCTTGAAAAACAGAAGGTGAAAACAGGGGAAGACGCAGACCTCTGGGTCTCATTCGCTAAAATGGTATTGATGAATTCCAAACACACCACCAAAAGCCATGCGCTGGCGAAAGCCAGGGAACTGGTCAAAGCCATGCATTATTAACCACTTTTGGGTAAACACTAAAGCCTCATGAACATCCTGAACATTGATTACGAAAAAGGAACCGTGCAAAGCGACTATCACGAATGGCAAATCATTTCCAACAACGCCAACAAATTCATGTTACTGCAACGCGAAGACAAAGGACGGTTTCACGCGGCCGAGGCCGATGTGAAAAAAATGCATCTTTGGGAAGTGAAAGAAATCAACTATCGGGCGCCCGAAGGCGAGACCTTTTACTTTGACGAAGACAGCGGCATTATGAAAATCTAACCCCAACCTGCGGCTGGCCCCTTGGCAGGGGAGGCAGATGGCTATCTTTGTTGTTGTCGCCGACAGTTGTTGAGCGCTGGATAGCGTTTGGAAGCCTACTCAATCATTGTTGAGTGCAGGAAAGAGTGGAGATCATTTAGCTCTGGCGTTTCGCTGGTGGGGATCAGAACAGTTTGAGGGATTTCAGGTGAGCCAGGTTTTTTCTCAGCGTTTCCTTGGTTTTGTTGGCCAGAAAGTTCCCACGAATATCCAAGATCTTCAGCTTGGGAAAATTCTGGGACCGGGCAAAAGCCAAAGCCCCCTCGTCCCGGATTTCGTTCCACCCCACACTCAACTTCTGCAACTTCGGAAAACCCTTTGAGCCGGCCAACAACACGGCGCCAGCGTCTAAAAGATAATTATGTTTCAACTCCAGTTTCTTGAGTTGAGTCAGGTTTTGGGATTCGGCCAAAAGGCGGGCGCCCTTTTCGGATATTTCATTGTACCGCAAATCCAGCGCGGTGACTTTTTTCAAAACTTCATGGCTCAACAGCAACGCCACTCCTTTATCCCCAATTTTTTTCCCCGACAGGTTTAATCTTTGGCCATTGCGTGACAGGCCCGCCTCGAATATTTTATCGTAATCGAGCTTGGAGTAATCATCGAAGATATCCTTCTGCTCGAAAAATTGCGCCGAGACCACTCCCGCCCCTAGCAAAAGAAACAGCAACGCCGTTCGAATTATGATGCTGAAAGGTTTCATTCGTCTGTTGGTGAATCAATCCTCATCGTCCTCAGTCTCTTCATAACCAAAGTCGGATATATCGTCGACATGAAGGTGGCACAGGCGGGTTCTGCATTTGGCCTTTTTCAAAGCTTCGATGCCTTCCCGGCGCACCCGATTGGAGCTGAGGTACAGATGGGTCACTTTCAGCAACACGGGAGATTCAGCGATGGCGATGGCTCCCTCATCTTCAACCAAGTTGCCATACAACCCCAGTTTTTTCAGTTTGGCCATGTGGGGGGAGTTGGCGATGGCCTTCACTCCCTCATCACTGATCACATTGTTATTGAGTTCCAGTTCTGTCAGATTTTTAAAATACTCGCTTTTGGCGATTTCCTTGGCCCCTTCGTCGCTGATATTGTTGTTGGGCAAGCGAAGCCACCGCAATTTACTTTTTTTCAACTGGGGGGATCGAGCCAACTCCGCCGTGCCCTCGTCTCCCAGATTATAATTACTTATATCCAAAACCCGTTTATCATTACTTATAAATTGTTTAATAAGATATTCAACGCTGGCCACGAAGAGTCCTTTCAAAAATGGGTTCCATCCCGTTTCGAAGGCCGGGGAAAAAGGCCCTGCTACAAACCTCGATTTTCCAGCGCTTCATGGGATGGAGCAAGTATAACACAGGTGGAAATTGTCCCGCCGGTCAGGTACCGCAAAACAAACAGGAGCCGCGTGACATGGGCCGCCATCATACAGCCAGCAATGCCCCGCACCGGCGCCGTGATATTTAAAACATCAGGATTGGAGAAACTGCTTTTGCACCAGGGCCACTTCTTCTTCCCGGGACCGCACCCGGCCGTTCAAACGGGCGTCGCGCAGGGTTTTAAAAACGGTCTTATAGACCGGACCGGGCGCGATTCCCATGTCGATCAAATCATCCCCGGTCAAAGAAAAATCCGCCGAACTGTGGTACTGGGTGAAATACAGCAACACCTGTTTGTTGATCGTTTCGCTTTTCGATACCGCCATCAGCAGGAGAACGGCTTCGGATGACAAGGGAGAAAACAAATCATAAATTTCGCTGGGCTGAAATTTTTGATTTTCCTTCAAAGTTTTCAGACATCGCTTGCAACCGTCCAAGTCTTCTTTGATCCGGCGTTTCAGTTTTGCGGTCAATTGCAGTCGCACCACGGCTTGCTCCAGCTCTACCGGTTTCAAATCGTACAGTATCGCCATAAAATAAATCATCCCCACCTCCAGGTTTTCAACCAGAGAGATGATTCTGGAAAGAGACAGAATTTCCTCCACACGATCCAGAA
>SMVS01000011.1 GCA_004357435.1 Nitrospina sp.
GACTCAATAAAACCATAACCCTTGCTTTCATTAAACCACTTTACTTTTCCTAATGTCATAATGGATGATTCTCCTAAATATTCTGGGAAGTTTCGGCCAAAACCGAAAACAGTTTTCCCGTTTTTAATTAAGGGCTGGTCAATTGTCTGAACCTATGAGGGGGGACGACCGAGGTAACAACCACCCTTAAAGAAGGATGGGCCTTAAAAAACAACAATCAATGTGTCTTAACCTTGGGCGAGGGGAAATACTCCGTTTCGCTACAACTTTAATCAACCCAACTTGATTTAGCGATCTTATCATAACCCATCCTTTATAGCCAATTCATTTGGCCGGGAAAATGGAGTGATCGCGGGAAAACCACGTCTGGCCCGCGGCGCCAGCCATAGAACTCCGATATACTATTAATTTTCAATGAGATACAAGAGGGCTACGGGGTCGCAGGCCATAGGGTTGAACCCTGTAGCAAGGCCCGGCGCCCCCCGCGGGAGAAGCAGATAACTGACCGCTGGTTTTTTGCCACGAAATTGTTGGACGCAAACAGAGTGTGACCCGTTGCACCCAGCCGCAGGCTGGCAGGTTGCACTTGGAGGTAACTGGCCTTTTTATGCCACGAAATTGTTGAACGCAAGCAGAGTGTGACCCGTTGCCTCCAGCCGCAGGCTGGCAGGTTGCACCTGGCTGGTCAATTCACGCCATAGGTTTTGGGGTAATAGGAAGGATCATTGAAACAATATCCCTTCTCGATGTAGGCGAAGTAAAAATCGGTAACACCACTTTGGAAGGTGGGAAATTGGGTATGACCGTGCCGGGCGAAAGCATAGCCCAGGCAATAAAAATAGCGGATGATGCGATTCGGAATCATGGCAACCATTTCACGGATAGAAGGTTGACTGGTCCCCGTTAAAATAATCCAATCTGGACCAAAGGTCAAAGGGAATTTAAAAAATTTCCACTGCTCTTATTTTCACATCCAGCCATTTCACCTGCTTAAAAATCAAGCACCGCGCAATTTTTATTCCCGATCGATCCCTCCCTCCCATCCGGGCCAAATTAAAATCGGCTGACCGTGGGCACTTCCTAAGTGAGGACTTTTAAAGCATTTAGTATTTTCCCATTTCTCGATAATTCCTGAAACATAAAAAAATTTCGTTTTGGCGTATAAATTGCTGTGCCAATCCCTTTCGTTTTAAATTTCCTCTCTTCAAAGAAACTCATGAACAAAATTGAACGATTAAAAACCGCCAAGGACGGTTTGGATATTAAACCGGATATACAGCGGTTCGCTAAGGAAGGTTGGGGATCCATCGGCGAAGATGATATTGAGCGGCTAAAATGGTACGGCGTGTACCTGCGCAAACCCACACCGGGATTTTTTATGTTGCGGGTCCGGATCCCCAACGGCCACACCCATTCTTATCAAGTCAGGACGCATCAAAAGAACCGGCGCTCGACCAGGTTGCACCTGGAGGCAACGAGGCCAAACTTGGATAGCCCTCCAGCAAGTGTGAAGCATGCCCAACTGTTATTGCGCGCAAGCAAAAGTTTGTAGCCGCCTCTCCCGCAGGGAGCCAGGTGTGACTTTTTGACTTCGGGCCCTGCCCGGTCACTGCCGGCCGCCGTTTTTGCGAAGCAGTTTTGCGACTTCTTTTTTATTTTCCTGAGAAGCCATAAACAAGGGCGTGATGTTGTTCTTGTCCCTGGCGTTGACCTGGGCCCCTTTTTCAAGGAGCACTCGCGCCGCCTCCAGGCGGCCCTCAACCGCGGCCCAGTGCAGGGGGGTGCCGCCGCCGGTGCTTTCCCGGGCATTGGGGTCCGCCCCCTGGTCGATGAGCAGGCTCACCGTCTCGCCATGCCCGGCATAAGCCGCCAGATGCAGGGGCGTCCGCCCATCCAGATCTACTACGTCCACCTCGGCGCCGTGCTCAAGGAAGGCCGCCGCCGCCAACGACGATCCCAGAAAAGCCGCCGCATGCAGGGCCGTCAGGCCTTCTTCCGTACGGCCATTGACGTCCGCTCCCAGAGTGACCAACCCGCCAGCCAGAGTCGGGTTATCCGCTTGCGCCGCGTATTGCAGAACCAGGACTCCGGCTTTGGTGGTCTTCAATGCGATCACCGTACCGATGAGAGCCATGACCATAAAAATTAAAAGACGCGTCAGTTTTTTCATGAAGTGCCCCACTATCCTTTTAAAAAATATCCCATGATCGGAATTTTTCCGGGTTATCCACCCTTGCATTCAAGGTAATGATAGAAGCCGAAATTGTCAAAATTTAACGGAGAAGGCGGGCGCCATCCCAAACTGTCAGCCGGTGGGGTCCAGCGGCACGTGTGATACCTCTTCAATTTTCTTTTTCGACCTGGACGGCGATGGATTTGAAGGCAGGCGTGCGGGATTGCAAATCGTGGGTGCGCGGCACCAGCACGTTCGCCTCCGGATAGTACATCATGATGTTGCGCGATCGGATCGGATAGGCCACCAGTTTTTGACCCGCCAGCGTGCCGGTGCGGTTTTTGACCGTGACGGTATCGTTGTCCCGCCAACCCAAAGCTGTTATGTCTGCTGGATTCATCAGCACCACGTTGCGGCAATCGACCCCGCGGAACTTGTCAAAGTTTTCATAGACCACGGTGTTGAACTGGCCCTCGGAGCGCACCGTCATCATTAAAAAATGATGGTTCGGCTCGGCCTCCATTTTATGAACAGTTTTTTCAGAAACTTTGAACCGGGCTTTGCCGCTGGCGGTGGAAAACTTCGGCTCGTGCAGGATGCGGCCTTCGATATGAAACTCCTCACGGCTGACATCAATATCTGAGATTTTCTGCATCCCCTTGACGACCCGCCCGATCACCTGGCGGATGTTGCGGGTGGCGGCGAGTTCCGCCCAGGGGATGGCGCTTTCCTTAAGAACGCGCCGGGCCACCTCGGCAATGATGCGGACTTCACTGCGCGGCCCCGCATAGCGTGCCGGTCCGCCCTCACTGAGCCGCACATAGCTGAACATGCTTTCCTGAGTGGTCGGCTCCGGTTCCTCGTCCCGTGCCTGCACCGGCAGGACGAGCGTGGTCTGTCCCCGCCCCTGAAAATGCGTCTGGTTCAGCGTGGTGTTCATATAAAGCGTGAAACCGATTTTCCCCAGAGCCGCCTCGGCGAATTTTGAATCGGGGTTCGATCCAAACAGGTTGCCGCCCAGGTTCCAGGCAAAATCGAACAGCCCCGCACCCGCCGATTCAACACAGGCCAAGGTGTCCAAACCCTTTTGGGCCGGGAGTTTGATGCCGTAAAGGGATTCCAGATTGTCCAGGAACTCTTTTTTCAACTGCGGCGTCACACCGACCGTGCCGATGCCCTGCACGTTGCTGTGACCGCGCAGGGGCAACAACCCGGCGTACCGGCGGCCCAGCATGCCGCGCAGTAACGACAGGTTCACGATGGACTGCACATTGTCGACGCCATGCGCGTGGTGGGTGATGCCCATCGCCCAGGCAAACACCACGTTGTTCGCACGGGCATACTGCCCGGCCACACTCTCCATCTGATCGCGCGACACACCCGATTCGGATTCGATCTCCGGCCAGGACGCGGCTGTAACAAATCGTTTATAAATTTCAAATCCTTCGGTGTGCTCCTCAATAAAACTGGCGTCGATCACTCCCGGTTTATGCTCGTCCATATTGAACAGCGCTTTGGCGACGCCTTTCATAAATGCCCGGTCACCGCCGATGTGAGGTTGCACATAGGTGCTGGCGATTTCGGACCCGAATAATAAACTCCGCACCTCGGAAGGCACGCTGAAATTTTCCAGGCCGCGCTCACGCGCCGGGTTGACCACGATCACTTTGCCGCCGCGGCGGCGCACGTCCAGCAGGTTGCGCATGAACCGGGGATGGTTCGAGGCCGGGTTGGCGCCCATTAAAAAAATCAAATCGGACTGATCGAGGTCGTCCAGTTGCACGGTGGCGGTGCTGGTCCCCAGGCTCTCCGTCAAACCGACGCCGGAGGCCTGATGGCAATAAAAGGAACAATTATTGACGTTGTTGGTGCCGAAATTGCGGGCCAGCAATTGCAGGAGGAATCCGGCCTCGTTGGAAGAGCGTCCGCTGGCATAAAAAAAGGTGCGCTCAGGTGACGCCGCCCGCAAGCGATCCACTGCCAGGTCCAACGCCTCTTCCCAGGAAATCGCGCGGTAGTGCTGACGGTCTGGAGTCAGCAGAAGCGGACGGGTGAGGCGTCCGGCGTGTTCCAACTGCAAGGGGGTCCAGGTCCTTAGGGTAGCGACAGCATGCCGCTCAAAAAATTCCAGCGGGATTTCCGCCTGCATATCCGAAGCCTGAGCGAAGAAGGATTTTTTGCACACTTGCGGGAAACGGCCTTGTTCATCCCGCAACCCGCCCTGCTGGCCGCCCATGCCGAGCGCGCAACTTTTGCAAGTGTTTTTAGACAGGAGCGCCTTGAACAAAGGCCAACCGCCCGCCCGCCACGCCAGTTTCAGCGACGCCAGAATCGAATCCCATCCCGCCACCGTTCTTGGAATTTTAGCCGTCATCGTCATTCGCCCCATGAGAGATTAACAACCTATTGTAGCGCGGCTGACCGGCCGGGGAGACTCGAACTCGCAACTTGCGGCGTGACAGGCCGTTGGTCACTGAATCACCGGCATCTTCCCACGCCAGACACTTTATTTCCTCACAACAACTTTAGAGCCAGTTGCAACGCCCTTCTTTTTATTTCCGCGTTGCCCCCAAACCAGGCCAGGCGCAAGCGCGAATCCTGATTGCTGCCTATATGGTGGTCGACCGCGTAGGTCACCGCGTTCAGCAACCCCCAGGCCGTCATGCGGGCGGATTCCAAATCTTGTCCGGGAGCTTTGTTAATCGCCGCCACCGCCATGCGGGTCTTTTTCTCGGCGAACTCTTCCACCTCTTTCTGGCCCATGGTGGACAAATCCTGGATCGCCTCCGGTTGAAAGACATCGAACATATAACGGTAGGCGGTCGCTTCTTCGACGCTTTGGTTGGCCAGACGCTGGGCATCGGACGCGAACGCCGCCATCGCTTCCCGGGCCAAACCAATATTCTCTTTGGCTTTTTGAATCATTTCTGCTTCCAGCTCGGTGGACGCCGGCGACAAAAACGGGGGAGTGGATACGAACTTCCGGCGGAAAATATTTTTGAAAGTGGTTTTTGCTTTGCAGGGGATCTGCAGGGTGTTGCCGCCCACCTCCCGCACCGCCAGCACTTGCATTTGCACCCAATCTCTTCTTTCATTCCGCGACGCAAACAGCAGGCACCCGGCCACCGGGTCCTCTCCCGGCAAAGTGAACTGCTCGTTCACCCCGGCCAGCACCCAAATGATGCGGCCCTTGTCCAGACTCCCAACGGTCTGAAGTTGCGCATCCCCCGCCGCGATAAAAGCCTTGATGAACTGAAACATTTCGTGGTTTGCAGGGGATAAATACGGCCGTTGGTAATCGAGTTCGGCCTTGATCAGCATCTCGTGAGGGGTGAGGTTGGCCTCGATTTCCTCGCCCAGTCCGTGCCAGGGCTTTTCATGGGTCCAAGTTTTCATTCGGGCATGATAATTCCATTAAAAACCAAATGCAATCTTAAGAAAAAATAAAAGACCGGGCGGCGGTTCGGTTTTTAAAATCAGGCTGTGGGGGGCGCCGGAAAATCAGGACCCTGAGTTCCAGTGATGAGACTTTTTCGGACTCAGTTGTCCGGCAGAAAATACTGCAAAATAGTGTAAATTCAGGGCTAATTCAAAATAGCTGAATGGCTCTTCTTAAATGGCAGAAACTTTATGAAACCGATCGGGGATGGCCCTGCCCCACTGAGTTGTGCCATTTTCAACGGCTCGTTTCCGCGTAATTGCATTGACTTTTTTGGTTCGGGGATTAAACTTAGCCCCATTAATCCCTAACGCACGTGCGTATGAACTCTTTTTTCCGTTGGTACAAAATTCTACCGGTTCTGGCTATTCTGCTTCTATTAGCGCAGGACGCTACCGCTTTAACCTTTCCGGAAAAACCACCCGATAAAGATTTTTTTGTCGACTCCGTTGGATTGATCAAGGAGGAAGACAAACCGACCCTCAACGAGATCACAGAAAAATTACTGGCAGAAGAAAATATTCCTATTTATGTGGTCACCATAGCATCCCTGGCCGGGCAGGACGCGGCGAGTTTTCCCATAGAAAGATATGCCACGGAATTGTTCAACCACTGGGGCATCGGGTTCGAAGATAGAAACAACGGCATGCTGTTGTTGATTTCCAGCGGCGACCGTAAGGTTCGGATCGAATTGGGA